>NZ_JAEQCB010000035.1:0-42589 GCF_020738785.1 Microcoleus sp. PH2017_05_CCC_O_A
ACTTCGTTTAAATAAATATCAGTCTCGCCCCGAAACACCTGCTGAGAAATTTCTGTAGATACAAACTCCCGAGGATTCGGCGTTTCAGTGCCGCGACTGGTGACAATCGAGATTAGTTGGCGATCGCCTTTGAGTATGGTAATCTGGCGGTTGGGATTGTTTGGATCGACTTTCACGGAAAGTACGCCACCGTTGCCTAAATAGGCTTTGGCGATGTTCAAACCGTTAAAATTGCGATCGGCTACAATTTTAGGAGCTTTTTTAGATGTATAAGTAGAAATTAAACCAATAAATTTTTCAGGTTGAAATCGAACTTTAAACAATACTGGCTGCTGCAAATACTGGCGGTTTTTTTCAAATCCAGGCGTGACAATATTTGGGGCTAAAGGCGCTGCTAAATCTATTAAAGTGCTGGCAACATTCCAACTTCCGGCCATCCAGTCTGGATACACTAAATCTCCCTTAGCTACGGCGATGGGAGGCTTGCTATCCCAATTGGGAAAACTGGAAATGCGATCGCCCAAAACCCCCGCCCTCGCACCGCCACCCCACAGCAACACAACCAAAACCAGACAAAAAACCCAAATTACCTTCATACCAAATTACATTCAAACAGCTAACTTTATATTTTGCTCTAATTCGTTCGTAGTGAGGACTTCAGTCCTTCTTTTTGCGGACTGAAGTCCTCACTACCAAAAGTTGGTAATGAGGAATGCAAGTCCTTCTTTTTGCGGACTGAAGTCCTCACTACCAACCTTTTTTATTGTTTGTTAGTTTTAAATTGCCTCAACAGGTGCAGGTTCCCAAACCTCCCCGTATTGTTCTTTTAATTCGTGCCATTTTTCCACCTGTCCAGGTTCGTATTCACCAGGTTTTCCCCACTGCAAAAACGCGCTCAACGCAGCATCATTTTGCTCGTCCAGAAAACGAATTGCATAGGTAGTAAAGTTGCCTCTTTTTGCCTCGCCGGTCTCAAATTTCACTTGTTTAATTTTGTCCATATTTAGGTGAAACTCAAATATTTCGGCGTGCATATTTGCATATTTCCCCTTGGGCAACTCTGCATAAAACAGCTTGTGAATTGAACCGCGCACTTCCAGTACAGCGGCGCTGCTAGTCACGATCAAACGCAGCGTCCCCAATTTTTCGCAAGCTTCTAAGAATTCTTTGAGATTAGGCATAATTTGGGAATAGGTAATTGGGAATTGGGCATTGGGCATTAGTTATTAGTTGTTAGAAACAACAAATAACAAATAACCGATAACAACTGTCAATTTTTATGGAATTGGGCATTAGTTATTAGTTATTATAACCAACAAATAACAAATAACAAATAACCGATAACAACTGACAACTGTCAACTGTCAACTGTCAACTGACTATTTTTCGTGCAATTCGTAAGCTGCAACAATCCGCTGTACTAGCGGGTGTCTCACCACATCTGACTGATTGAATTCGCAGAAAGCAATGCCTTCAACGTTACCCAGAATTTTTTGAGCAACTGACAGTCCCGACTGTTGGTTTGGTGGCAAATCTGTTTGAGTGATATCGCCCGTCACTACCATTTTCGATCGAAAGCCCAGACGAGTCAACACCATTTTCATCTGAGCAGGTGTTGTATTTTGAGCTTCGTCCAAAATGACGAAAGCATTGCTGAGAGTACGCCCTCGCATATAAGCTAAAGGAGCTACTTCGATCAAGCCTCTTTCCATTAAATCGGCCATTTTTTCGGGGTCGATTATTTCTTGGAGGGCGTCGTAAAGCGGGCGCAAATAGGGATCGACTTTTTGCTGCAAATCTCCAGGCAAAAATCCTAATTTTTCGCCTGCTTCTACGGCGGGCCTGGTTAAAATTAGCTTTTCGTACTGCTTGCTTAACAGTGCTTGCACTGCCAAAATAGCTGCTAGAAATGTTTTTCCAGTACCAGCGGGGCCGATGCAAAATGTTAGGTCGTGGGTGCGTACTGCTTGGACGTACTGCCGCTGCTTGAAGGTTTTGGCTCTTATTTCTTCGCCGCGGCGGGTTTTGGCGAGTACGTCTCGTTGCAAGTCTTGCAAATCTTCTTGGCGGTTGGTATCCAATGCGTAGCGCGCTGTTTGGATTTCTACTCCGGTGATGGTTTTGCCGGATTTCCAATAGTCGGAGAGCGATCGCACTAATTTATGACACAATTCTACTTGAGTTTTTGTGCCGGAAATCAGCAGTTCTTGGCCTCGCATTACCAGGTTGGCGCCGGTTTGCTTAGAGATAATTTTCAAGTTTTCTTCTTGATTTCCGGCCAGCGACATGGCGCTTTGATTGCTCGGTAACTCTATTGTTAGTTTTTCAGTCATGCCAGCATGAGCTCCTCCAAGTAAGTAATTAAAAGTTAACAATCAGCTTTGTTTTACGAACAAAAAGACGCCCGGTACTAGATTTTACCTAGTATCTCAGGCGTCTTTTCTGTTTAAATCGCAAATAAATTTGGTGCTTGAGGCACAAATCAAATCTCCCTTCTTTGACACTCTCAGGTCTAAAGACACGCTCGATTCTGCGATCGCGAGTAAACTCTCGCTGCGACCGTCAAACGCCGCCTAAACACTCAAAACAACTACCGACATTGCCAATGTTGTAATCGCGTTTACTTTTATTGTTTCAATGCTTTCAGAATCCATCACACTTGCCAAGACGCGGTACGCTCCACAACCTGCCATTATTTGCTCTTTCCTGTCATACTGACATCAGGACTTAAACCTAACCGTTGTTTCATAGGAGCCGGGATTTCTCCGATACTAGGATGCTTCAACACGTAGATGTTTTTTGTTCTTACTCCCAACTCAAATTATATCACATTTTCAAGAACACTCTTGACTGAAGTCCCTCGGGTCGCTTCCCTCTGAGCACGCTTTGTGTCTGAGTTTCCCGCATCCCGTGTTGCTTTGATGAAGTCAGACAACTTTAGATTTTAGATTTTAGATTTACCCGATCCCGCTGAGATTTTAGATTTAAAATTTTACATTTTTGTTTGATCGCAAAACTGGCAATCTCAAATCCAACGGGGTTTGTAACACAAAGTCTACAACAGGCAATCTAAAATCTAAAATTGTCTCTCATTCAGCAGAACAGTTAATAACCGGGAGTATTTCTGCTCGTTCTAAACGTAGGTGTGTTAGTACGGCGAGGTTGTTCTCTCGGGGTTCTGCTAGGTAAGGGAGTCGGCGACGGAGGCCCACTCCGGGGTCGGAAGTCTCCCCCATCGCGCCTAGCGCGATCCGGACGATCGCGATCCGAACGATCGCGATCGCCCCTAGGTGGCCCGGAGTTGCGATCGCCCGCTTCACCATCGTATATATCTAAGTACAGCGACTGGCCCGCCGTTTGCGCCACCGCTTCGAGGGTAGTTCTTATTGCCTGAATATTGCGTCCGCCCCTACCGTAAACCCGCCCTTTATCGGGATCTTCAAAAGCGAGCCGAACCCAGACCCGGGATTGGCGCGGGTGCAGTTCGCAATCAACTCGCAAAGACGCGGGCGACTCTAAAAAAGGCCCAATTAAAAACTTAACCAGTCCAGAATAGTTGGGACTAGCTGACTGCTGCTGTGCTGGATTCAACGTTGGCTCCGGCTCCGACTTGTTCAAATACATTCGCTTTTCTCAGGATGTCACGCACGGTGTCAGTTGGCTGAGCGCCTTCTTGCAGGCGCTTGACAATCGCTGGAACATCCAGCCTGGTTTCATTATTTCTGGGGTTGTAGAAGCCGAGTTCTTCTAGGGGACGGCCGTCGCGGCGGGTAGAGCTGTTCATAGCTACAATCCGGTAGCTGGTCTCGCGTTTTTTCCCGTATCTCTTCAATCGCAGTTTGATCATCTTCTTGCAGAATAGTCCTCGATCAATTGTGACATACTCCACGCGCGAAATCTCACATTATGCTGTGGGGCAAAGAGGGCATCGGGCATCGGGCATCGGGCATCGAGCCTAAAAGCATTAATCTGCCAACTGACAACTGTCAACTGTCAACTGTCAACTGTCAACTGACGTTAACCTCCCAGCAAAATATCGCTGCGATTTGCTGCCCCCAAAGCTGGTCTAGCGCCGTCAATGTGCGGTGTAATTGCTAGTGGCAGGGCCGGTGCAGTGCCCCACTGCTGCACCAATTTTTGCAGAAATATATCTTGCTGCGCTCTCAAAGAGTCCCAATCGGTGCCGCGATTAATAATTGCAAACCAAACTAAACCCCGATCGCGCGTGGGTATGGCTCCAGCCAAAGCAATCACCGTATCTAAGGTACCGGTTTTCACCACAGCCGACGGCGGAATGTGTCGGTGTTCCAAAGTTCCTTTATCGCGCCCGGACACCGGAAACAAGTCAGCAATAGTCAGCCCCGTAGTCTGAAGGTTGCGCGCGATCGCCTGCATCATCCCACAAGCCGCCCTCGGAGACATCCGATTTTCCACTCCCAATCCCGAACCGTTAATTAATTGAAGTTCCGCCGCCGGCACCCCCGCCGCCCAAGTCGCTTGCTGCTGGACTATTTTGTGTCCGCCCAAATTGTCTGCCAGTATTTGGGCAATGTCATTGTCGCTGTGGACGTTCATCTGCTTGAGAATTTCGGGTAAAGGGAGCGATCGGCGCTTCAGCAGCAAATGTCCCGAGCTCACAAATTTTTCAGCAATCACCGTGCCGGCGATCGTTACTTGCGGCTTTCTCGTTCCCCGAGCCATCTTAGAATATATTGCCAGCACGTCAGAAGGCCAACTGCGCCCATTGAGAGCCTGCCGCAGACCCTCCCCCGCAGCCAAAGGATCGGACTGGTAATTCATGCGGAAATTGCCTGTCACCACTAAGTTGCCGGCCACGCGATCGATACCCATTTGATTGAGAGCATTACCCACGGCGATCGCCTCTTCCCACACAAACAACGGATCGCCACCACCACTGACAACCAAATCTCCTTGCAACACCCCATTCCTAATCGGCCCGGTTCCCCGGAACCGTGTTTCAAACTGATGCTCGGTGCCCCAAGTTTCCAGCGAAGCCAGAGAAGTGGCAATCTTAGTCAGCGAAGCCCCTGGCATCAGTACCTTTCCCTGCTGACTTACCAGTGGCACCATTCCGGCTTGTACCCAAACTCCCTGATTGCCGTCTATCAGATGTTTTGCCTTCAAATCTTTTAAATATTCCTCCACCGCGACGGATGTCGGCAAGTCTCGATTTGCTGCATCTACTCCTCCAAAAGCCAGCTCTTCGGCCACCACTAACCCGGGTATCCCTCCCCGCCAAGCCAGTAGCGACACAGCGTTGGGCGCGACACTGTGTACCCCAGCCATGTCGAGCCACAGAGACATGATTCCCGAGCTAAATAATAAATCCAGCATTTTTTACACCTATAGTTCAGTCAGTCGATTTTAGATTTTAGATTTTAGATTTACTCCACAGAATCAATCTGGGGGCTTGAACTCGGGTCTAAAATTTTGGGCCCGAGTCACGACGAGTGTCGGAAACTTTTATCCGTTTTTGGGCGGGGTCAGGTAAATTATTCTATTGAGTTTTTCAATTTGCAGTCAAAAATAGTAAAGTAGGCACAAACTCTATCAGAGTAGTCGCAAATGACAATTGTCCGATCGAGCGCGAGCAGATTTTAGTGATTTATTCGCACTTCTGGATTCAGACTCCAGATCCGCAAGAAACGGGTACAACGCCCCGACGCCATTCGTGGATGCTCCCAAAATTTTCGACCCTAGTTTCTGCTGCCAGATTTCAGGCTGTAACTCAATCGAAAATCGAAAATCGAAAATCGAAAATCGGCTGACTTCCTGGTAGAATTTTTAGTGTTTCTCAAACATTGGTCAATGGGATCGACACGCGCAAGAATTGCAATAGACGCTATGGGTGGGGATCACGCCCCCGCCGAAGTTGTAGCTGGAGCGCTTAAGGCACAAGAAGAGTTAGGCGTAGAGATTTTGCTGGTGGGCGACCCGCAGCAAATAGAAGACTCGCTACGTCTTCAAGACGCGATCGGCCGCGTCTCTACAGGTCAGCTAGAAATCGTTCCTTCAGAAGGAACGGTGGAAATGCACGAAGAACCTCTAAGTGCCCTCAAACGCAAGCCCAAAGCTTCGATTAACGTAGCCATGAACTTGGTGAAGCAGCAGCAGGCTGATGCTGTGGTGTCCGCCGGTCACTCCGGTGCGGCAATGGCGGCTGCCCTACTGAGGTTGGGGCGGCTACCTGGAATCGATCGCCCCGCGATCGGTGCGGTTTTGCCGACAATGGTACCGGGTACCTCTGTACTCATTCTCGATGTCGGCGCTAATGTGGACTGCCGCCCAAAATTTTTGGAGCAGTTTGCTCTGATGGGAACTATTTACAGCCAGTGCGTGCTCGGCGTCGCCGAACCAAAAATCGGCCTGCTAAACATTGGCGAAGAACCTTCTAAAGGCAACGACGCTGCGGTACGCACCCATCAGTTATTGGCGGACAATCCGAACATTCCTTTTGTGGGCAATGCCGAAGGCCGCGACGTGCTGTCGGGGAACTTTGACGTGATTGTCTGCGACGGGTTTGTCGGCAACGTGTTGTTGAAGTTTGCCGAAGCGGTGGGCGAAGTCGTAGTCCAGGTGCTCAAGGAAGAGCTGGTCAAAGGGCTCCAACATCAAATTAACGATCCTATGCTGCAAAAAAGCTTGCAAGGATTCAAGCAGCGAGTAGACCACGTTGAACATGGTGGCGGTTTGCTGTTGGGCGTTGCTGGAGTTTGCATTATCAGCCACGGTTCGTCTCAAGCTGCCTCGATTTTTAATGCCATTCGTTTGGCAAAAGGGGCTATTGACAACCAAGTGCTGGAGCGAATTAAATCGTCCAATCGCGAAAGCGCTGTGGAACAAGAAGCTTTGAACAGTTGACAGTTGACAGTTGACAGTTGACAGTTGGCAGTTGACAGTTAACAGTTGACAGTTGGCAGTTGACAGTTGACAGTTGGCAGTTGACAGTTGACAGTTGAGTGCAACCTCGACCTGGAAGGAAGAGGATTGGAGTAATGAGTAGTCTTCTTTTAATTTCTCCCGGGCTTGGGGCTTTAAACCAATTCTTTCTAGTAAGTAGAAATTAAAAATTAAAAAAGTCAAATTAAAAATGTCAGATTAAACCAACTGTTTTGCTTGAAAAAAGTAATTTCAGCAGTTTAAAAAATAGTTTAAATTTGAAGTTTTTAATTTTTAATTTCTCGACCGAACAGCGAGTAAATGGAGAGGAATGTTGCAGCAATCAGGGTTCGGCATTGCCGTCACGGGTAGCGGGTCTTGTACACCGCAGGTTTCGCTAGATAATAATGGTTTGAGTCAGATTGTAGAAACGTCTGACGAGTGGATTGCGGCGCGAACGGGCATTCGATCGCGCAGGCTGGCGGACGATCGCACTTCTTTGTGCGATTTGGCATCGGAGGCATCCCGCAGGGCGATCGCCATGGCAGAAATTTCGCCGACAGATATCGATTTGATTATTTTGGCCACATCAAGCCCTGACGATTTGTTCGGCACTGCGGGCAAAATTCAATATCAGTTGGGCGCTACAAAAGCTGTGGCTTTCGATTTGACAGCAGCTTGTTCGGGATTTGTGTTTGGTTTAGTTACAGCCTCGCAGTTCATTCGGACAGGCGTTTATCAAAATGTTTTGCTGATCGGAGCAGATATTTTATCTCGCTGGGTGAATTGGTCGGATCGAGGTACTTGCATTTTATTTGGAGACGGTGCAGGTGCGGTGGTATTGCAGGCTTCAGAGGTCGATCGATTTTTGGGATTTGAAATTCGCAGCGACGGCACGCAAAATTCGTCTCTCAATTTAGCCTACAAAGCCGAGTCAAAATCATTAATTGAGGGCGTGAATATCGGACAAGGTGGATTTGAGCCGATCGCCATGAACGGTCAAGAAATCTATCGGTTTGCCGTCAAAAAAGTGCCGGAAGTCATAGAAAAAGCGATGTTTCGGGCAAATATCAGCGCCGAAAAAATTGACTGGCTGCTGTTGCACCAAGCCAATCAACGGATTCTCGATGCAGTTGCCCAAAGGCTCAAGATTCCCCCGGAAAAAGTAATCAGCAATTTAGCAAATTACGGCAATACCTCAGCAGCTTCAATTCCCCTTGCTTTAGACGAATCGGTGCGTCTGGGTAAAGTTAAATCTGGTGAGACTATTGCTGCGGCTGGTTTCGGTGCAGGTTTGAGCTGGGGGGCGGCGATTTTTCAATGGGGAAGGTAATACGATTTTAGATTTTAGATTTTAGATTTTAGATTGGGGAATCACTGATGAACTATGGGTTGGAAGCGCAGGCTAGCAGTTTCATGATTTTAGGGAACTGGTACAATATTTTGCTCTAAACTTGCCCTGCTGACATCGGGCGTGCGACCATTAAAAAAGAAAAATCTTTTAACACGCCATACACAGGTCATAGCATAGGGTAAAGCCTGCACCAAGCCGTGCATCCTTCGACAGGAATTCTGGACAAGAGTGTGCTGCAATTGAAAATCCTCTATTTTTCGATGGACTTTCCCCCCGTCGAAGGTTGAAAATTTTACTACGGCGATCGACCTGAATTAAAGTAGCAAAAAAAATATAAACCTCGAAAAAAGCGCAGTTATTATGTTATAGTTGTGAGTCGCGAGTAGATAGTTCGTGAACCGAAAGATAGCGGATACCAGTCAGCGAACTCAGAAGCGGGAAACAAAGAATTTTTGCAATCACTTTCTTAGCAACCACCAATTAGCAGATTACCGGAAAAATGACTAAAACAGCATGGGTATTTCCCGGACAAGGTTCCCAGGCGATCGGGATGGGTGCAGACTTATTAAACTTGCCAGCAGCCAAAGCTAAATTTGAGCTGGCTAAAGAAATTTTAGGCTGGTCTGTCCCTGAAGTTTGCCAAAAAGAAGAAGCAAAACTATCTCGGACTCTCTACACTCAGCCTTGCTTGTTCGTAGTAGAAAGCATTTTGGCAGACTTAATGCGAGAAAAGAGCGATCGACCCGCAGTAGTTGCCGGTCACAGTTTAGGAGAATATGTTGCCCTGTACGCAGCAGGCGTCTTTGACTTTGAAACGGGATTGCGCTTAGTCAAACGCCGCGCCGAACTGATGGAGACTGCCTCCGGCGGGCAAATGGTGGCGTTGATCGGCTTCGACAGGCAGGAATTAGAACTGCAAATTCAATACAGCCGAGATGTGGTGCTCGCCAACGATAACAGCGAAGCACAAGTAGTGATTTCTGGCACGCCGACAGCAGTAGAAGATTTGCTAGCCAAAATAAAAGTCAAACGCGCGGTTAAATTGAATGTTTCCGGCGCGTTTCACTCTCCCCTGATGGCCGGGGTGGCGGCAGAGTTTCAACTAGCGTTAAAGTCGGCAAGATTTTCCGATGCTAAAATGCTGGTACTCTCGAACTCAGAACCGACAGCGACTACTAGCGCAGCTACTCTAAAACAGCGGTTGAATTATCAAATGACTAAAGGCGTGCGCTGGCGAGAAATTTCTCTGCAATTGCCACAACAAGGAATCGATCGCGTAGTGGAAATTGGCCCAGGTAAAGTTCTCACAGGTTTGATCAAACGGACTTGTCCCAATTTAGCGCTGGTAAATGTCAGCAGTTTTGCAGATTTGCCCGCTTAATCTATTGTTAACCGATGATTCAGCAGCAGGCTTTCAACAGTTGACAGTTGACAGTTGACAGTTGACAGTTGACAGTTTAAGAGCGACCTCTACCTAGAAGGAAGAGGATTGGAGTAATGAATAGTCTGATTTTAATCGATCAGAAAATTGCCGAAAAATAAATAGCACAACAGGAAAATTTTACTATGACCTGTTGTGCAAATTGGCGCTCGACAATCCAAACAGCTAAAAATCGCGATTAAAAATAATCTATATATCGATCGCCCTTGAGGTCGATCGGCAAATTCTGATTTAAACTAGGAATAAAAATCAAGCTAATCCGGTACTTATATGAAAAAAGCTATTTACTGGCTGATGGGCGAAAAAGCCGGCAGAACCATAGTAGGCGGGTGGAACTGGCTGTGGGGACTTCCCGTAGAATCCGGTGGTAAAATTTCAGTCGCCGTAGCCGAAGAGTCGCTGCGATCGATGCAAGAATCCGTCCAAAAGCTCGCAGAAGCAGTTTCTAAACAAGTTGCAGCCTACCAGCGCACCAAAACAAAATATGAAGAAAAAGTTAGAGAGATGCAAACTTTAGAGCGCCAAGCCAAGACAGCCAACCGCAACGGCAACGAAGAAGCAGCCCGCTTAGCCATATCTAAGGTAATTCAGATAGAAAAAATCCTGCCGCAGTACGAAGATGCAGTAAAACAAGCCGAACAGTTTGTGAACGCTTCCAAAGACAAGCTGAATCGAGAGCGCACGAAGCTGGAAGCCTACAAAACCGATATGCAAAACATGAAAGATATGGTCGAGATTAACGAAGCTCTCGGCGCCATATCCAAAGTCAACAACGATCTTAATATTGATTCAGCTCGATCGCAATTTGAACAAGCCAAAAATGCCGTCGAAAAGCATAACCTCGAACAGCAAGCTTTAGCAGAAATATCTGAGAACCCCCAAGAAAGACTTCAGGCAGAATTAGAAAACATGACCGAAGATGATGAAGTCAGTCGCAGGCTGCAAATGTTAGACGATTCCGACGATAAACAACTTCCCAACAACTAAGGAGGATTTATGGCCAAGAGTAGCGGGCCTCCGCCCATAGTTTTTATTTTGTTATTTCTGCTGCTTGCCGGTGGTGGTTGGTTCTTTTTTCTGAACAAACCAGCGGCACAGGATGCTAATAATACACCCACTCCCGCTCCCGCAGGCAGTAGTGGAGCCAATCTGCCTCCCGTCGCGCCTGTCGCCGGCTTAGCATCGCCTGTTGCTGCTAGTTCCTTTGCACTACCAGTTGCCGTACCTGCGGGCACGGCGGTGAGAATTGACGGTTCTACCAGCATGGTGACAATCAATCTCAACCTTAAGAATGGCTTTCAAGCCAAGTTTCCCAGCACTACAGTCGATGCCAAAGCAAATGGTTCTGCAAAAGGAATTCAGGATTTGGTGGCGGGAACAGCCGATATTGCCGCGATATCGACCGCTTTAAAGCCAGAAGACCAAGCTAGGGGTTTGGCAGCAGTGCCCGTTGCTTTAGATAGAATTGCGATCGTAGTCGGCACTAACAACCCGTTTCAGGGAGGCTTAACTGCTGCTCAAGTTCAAGACATTTTCAAGGGAAATGCTCAAGACTGGTCAAAAGTCGGCGGTTCAGCAGGCCCGATTAAGGTAATTAACAGGCCCGAAATTAGCGGAACTCACCAAACTTTTAAAGAACAAGTGCTCGGAGGCGGTAGTTTTGGTACTGGGCGAAATTTTGCTACGCTCGATCGAGATGCGACAACTCCGCTGCTGCAAGCTTTAGGCAACAACGGCATCGGCTATGCCACTTTCGCTCAAGTTGTCAATCAGAAAACGGTGCGAGTTGTCCCCGTAGACGCTACGACGCCGGAAGCCCCCAATTATCGCTATCAGCGCCAGTTGTACTACGCTTACAAAAATCCCCCCAGTCAAGTGGTTAAGGATTTCTTGGGTTACGCAACTTCCGAGGAAGGAAAAAAAGCGATGCTGGCCGGAAATTAACAGGACTTATAGCATTTTCGATTTTGGATTTTGGATTTTGGATTGGGGGTGATTTACTCGATCGGCGTTTGAAGCTTCCCTACAGTTGCATCATTTTGGGAAAAGGGTATTAGTTAGCCATCAACTCGCGGGTGTGTCCCTGCGGGAATTATCGTCTCTATTTCAAGTTATGCGATCGCGATGCACCCGCGCATCATTACGTCCTGCGTTTTTTTGCAAGTCCTAGTTAATTTTCCAGAGCTGAACTGATAGAGTAATATTCGGTATAATTTTAAATTCAAGGTTTTTCCGTGAGCAAAAGTCGCGAACCAGTCGAAAGTTTACTTCTTTACTATTTATTCAAGTGGTCAATTGTCAGCCCGATGCTGCACCTTTACTTTCGGGGGCGCATCTACGGTGCAGAAAATGTGCCAGCAGAAGGCCCATTTGTGGTAGTCAGCAATCACGCCAGCGATTTCGATCCGCCGATTTTATCTAGTTCCATGAGGCGGCCAGTGGCATTTATGGCAAAGGAAGAGTTATTTAAAGTTCCTATTTTGAAGCAGGCAATTACGCTTTATGGTGCCTATCCAGTCAAGCGGGAAAGTGCCGATCGCAGTGCAATTCGATCGGCTATCCAGTCTTTAGAAAATGGATGGGCTACGGGTGTATTTTTGCAGGGAACTCGGACGCCAGACGGTAGAATTACTGATCCGAAATTGGGGGCTGCGCTGATAGCTGCTAAGGCAAAAGCACCGCTATTACCCGTTAGTTTGTGGGGAACTCATGCGATCGCATCCAAAGGTTCAATAGTGCCGCGTCCGGTGCCGCTGACGGTGCGAATTGGCAAGCTAATTGAGGCGCCCGCTTCGTCGGATCGCGCGGAATTGGAAGCGCTGACTCAAAGATGTGCAACTGAGATTAATGCGATGCACGATTTGGGTCGCTGAACCGGGCGAATAGAATTCGCACGCCAGACAAACAAAACCCACTCCAAGCGGGTTGAAGAACGGGCGGTTAAAGTTACGTTATTTTCTTCATTCGGCGTCCGGCGGAATTCGTTTTTGTAGTTTGACCTCTTACTCTGATGACGGGCGCTTCGCCACATAAGCGCTTCGCGCTGGCTTCGCCTACGAGTAAGAGGTCAAAAGCGGTTTCAACCGCCGTCCTTTCTTTGTCTATTCAATTCTGGCTTGGCTGAAGTTAGCGCCTGTATAACCCGTAGTCAGCCACATAATGGCTCTAGCGCCGTCGCGGAGAGCTTTTTGCACGGGTTCGGGGGTTCGCCCAGACGGAACTGCTACAGGCTTAAAACTAATCCCTCGACTGCCGAGCACGATTTCGCCAATAATCTGAGCTCGCCGCATATGATCGTCAGAAGTGATCAGATACACGCTCTCAATCCCTTGAGCTTTCAATTCATCTACCAGGGTGGTAAAATTTGTTACCGTATCCACTGCTCTGTAGTCTAAGTGCAGGCGATCGGACTTAATTCCCGCTTCTGAAAACACCCATTCGGCGAACTCAGGATTGCTCCCAGAAGACACCCAAATCGGCAATTGAGGGTGCGATCGAGCAAATTTGGCGGCAAACACCTCTCGCTCCGTAGCCCCACCTAGAACCAACAAAGCTTGGGGTCTCTGAAATTCGCTCTTAAGCTGCTGATAGCCAAACCAAAACGCCATCAAAAGCCCTAGTAGGAACCAAAAATTGGGTGAATTCCTCAAACGCGGGTAACGCCGCCTGTTTAAATTTATTCTCAACCACATCTAAACCTATAAAAACTTTATTTAGCTGACACAGGAACCATAACAAAAAATACCGCACGTACAACCCACTAACAGGAATTAAAAATTAAAATTTAAACAATGGTCAGAGGATTTTAGATTTTAGATTTTAGATTTTGGATTGAATATACAGGTTAACGCATATGCAAAGCAGAAGGATAAAACTTAGGGTTTACCCTTCTGCTTTTAATTGTTCTTGATTTTTAACGGGACTGGCCGGGTTCGAACCGGCGACCTAGCGCTTCAGATTTGTGTGAGTTTCCCCACTCTCCGGACTATTCCTTCACCGTAGGCTTGCGGCCTTTAGGTGGTGGCCGTATGTTTAGGAGGTTTTATGGTGTTTACTTCCTAAAGCCAGTCTCTGCACCTTCCTTACCTAAACAAAATTTAGATAAAGCTTGGCTCAAGATTACCGTATCTGTTGTCAGACTTAGGCTTCCTTGAGTTTGACCACATTCACTCCCAGAGTTTCCTCGCAGGGTGCCCGATTCTTCAGGAGGCGCTTGCTCTATCCATCTGAGCCACAGCCCCAGTTGCTGAACCGTTTTGATTATAGCAGGTAATGGCGATTTTGAATTTTTTATTTTGGATGATTAGCGATCGCCCGTAGCAACTCTCCCGACAATGCGGGCAAAGTTTTCTGCTGCGGTGAGTTTACCAGCACCGTAACAAGCGCGATGTCTCCAGGCGGTAACGGGGAGGTGTCCGGGGGGAGCATTTTCGCTGAATGAGAGCTCGCTGTAATATTTCCAATTTTCCTTGACTCGCCAGCCGAGTCGATCGCACAATTGGGTATAATTTCCGGCGGTACTTTCCCAAATCTGTTGTTGTACGGTGAATCCAAACCGCCCGCTGCTGTGTTGTTGCCAAAGTTTGTCGATCGTGCGAAGGTCTGTAGGAGGAAAGCTGTCAATATCCGCTGCACTCAGCCAGCCTTCATCTTCCCTGACAGAGATTTGCAGCAAAATTTCCCAAGTATGTTCGTCTGCTTTGCGCCATTTTCCAGTTTCTAACAGCTTTGTCAGTTGTCGGTAATCCATCCCCACTTCAGAGATAGCCGGAGTTTGGTCAGGTAAGGCGCCGATTTTCTCTTCCAGTCGCAGTAAAGTGCTGGTAATGGATTCGGGATTGAGTTGTTCGAGGCGGTACAGAACCCATTCTAACTGAGATTGCAGGTACGCGCGGGCGATCGCACCTTGCTGTAATTCCTCTTGCAACTCGTCAAATCTGGCTGACCAATTTTGTTGATTGCGGGCCGATTCCCACATTTGTTTTGCCCACTGCAATCTAACTTGTTCTTGTTTTAAATAAATTTTGGAAGGTTTAGCACGCTGCGGGTAGGGAGTCAAATTCCAGCCACAAATCGAGCAAAACTCTGCTTTTTTTTCTAGGTACTCAGCACCGCACACTGGACAGTCAGACATAGTAAATTACCCAGCACTGACATGAGTACAGGTACAGTGTGGACTTTCAATAGCCCTGAAATGATCTTGCAAATTGCAAAATAATCTCGAACCTTCAGGCTTATTTACGGAAGCCCCAATAACAGCAATATTCTTACTGCCGTTTAAGTCGGCATCACCTTTCCATCCACAATGACCACAAGCAAACTTTTTGCCATTCCTATAAGACTCACCCTTTACAGGATGAATATGGTTGCACTTGTGGCACATTTGGCTAGTGTATCTAGGCTCGACAAACAAAATCTTGACGCTATGCTTTATGGCTTTGTATATTAGGAATTGGCGCAACTGAAAAAATGCCCAGCTATTGCTAAGTCTCCGCTCTTTTTTCGAGCGTGGCTGCTGATTTGTGCGCTCCCTAATTCCCGTCAAATCTTCCAAAGCGATCGCTTGATTTTTGTTTTGAGCCTTAGTTACGATACGGTGACTGATAGTGTGATTTACCAATGTCTGAAAGCGCTTTCAAGAGCCCGACAACCGTTTCAACAATTCTCGACATCTACGCCGAGAACTGCGCGTGCCTTTCGTGGCTTTTTGTTGGAGGTTTGCTCTCAACTTGGCATAATGATTTCTAACTTGGGTAATTTGTTTACCGCTAAATGTATCTCCATCGGAAGTAACTGCAATGTCAGTCCTACCCAAATCACAGCCCAAAACTCGATCGCTTGGTGGAGGTTCGACGGGCATAGATTCAAGCTGAATATTAAGATAGTAACTACCATCATTGCGTTTGCACAAAGTAGCAGTCTTTGGGTTTTGACCTTTCAACAATCCAAGTTGGTAGTTTCCGATAGCCAGTACAAACCGTTCCCTACCACCAGTAGTAGTCAAACTTACCGTCCAATCTTTTTCCCTGAAAGAAAAGATACGAGCATCGTAAGTGACGCTAGTAGGAGTAAATTTATTGACCGACTTCCCATCTTTTTTGGCTGTTTTTCTGTTACCAGAAACCCGTCTGATAGCATGGATTGCCAACTGCGCCGAAAGTCCAAACATATCTCTGACATCGTGATATATCAAGGATTGCATCGCCAATTCGTTTGTCAGAGTTGGCGATACAGTTTGATTCACATATTCGCAAGCATTCGCGAACGCCTGAAGTGTTGCATCAATTTTGATGGACTGCTCAGGCATTACTTGGAGTTTGCAAGATACTGTCAGGACTTGTTTCATGACATGATTCTATCATGTATTGAAGAAAGTCTGTCTGCGTTTATCAATAATTTGTTCAGCTATGCAAGCCTCACGCGCATTCCTCCCGTCACTCAAGTTCGTACCGTGTTTGGTGCGGGACTCCTGTTGTTTTAGTTGAAGTAAATTCAGTTGCCAAGTAATTATATGACATCTGCCTAATAATTTTCTGATTGTATTGCTGGCCCAGACATCGCACGAGTGATATCATTCAGTCTCGAACTGGTTTGTAGTGCGGAATGCGAGTCCGAGCCAAAGAAGGACTAAAGTCCTGACTACGAACCTATTTTTCTGACTGGTGATTGACTGGTTTGTAGTGCGGAATGCGAGTCCGAGCCAAAGTCAGCGATAGGGTTCGTCAGTTTAGTCATTTTTAACGATCGCCGAAAATCTCATTCTGACGCACCATCTATTCAGGGTGTGCATCAGTTTTGAGATTATCAATTGTCCCAGGAAATATCTTGAGCGGATGCACCCTACTTTTACTTCCTGCATTTCTTCGCAAATTATCTTTAATTTATCTGCGTTTATCTGTGTTTATCTGCCTTAAATCTGCGGTTGCTCTAGCCATCAAACATTTATGAAATAAGTCATCTACAGTTAATTAAATCGCTCTAACAAGGCAAGCGAATAGTAAACAAGCTGCCTTTACCCAACTCCGATTTGACCACGATCGTGCCGCGGTGAGCTTCGACTATTTGGCGGCAGAGGTGCAGTCCCAAACCTGTGCTGGATTTCTTGTGAGTTCCCGAGCCAAACCTTTCAAATAACTTCGCTTGTTCGGCGGGAGAAATTCCGGCGCCGGTGTCTTGGATTTCCATAATTACCCATGCCAGCGGTTGGTTTTTGAAGCTCGTATAAACAGGTGAATTGGCAGCTTTTAAGCGGATATCTATAGAGCCGCTGTCGGTGAATTTTATCGCATTTCCGATTAAATTAGTCAGCAAGCGGTGCAACTCTAGACGATCGCCCGGATACTTGGCAATCGGAGCACTTTCTGCACTTTCACTCAAGTCTAAATTCACCGACAAATTTTTAGCATCGGCTAGGGGAGCGAGTTCTTCGGCTACTTCGGTAATAAGCTGGCGCAAGTCAACCGGAGCGAAACTGAGGGATTTGCGCCCTGCTTCGTAGCGGTAGACTTCTAGCAGCATATTTACCATCGCGATCAGGTTTTTGTTACTGCGAACCATTGTCCCGAAAGCGTCGCACATGGGGAGCGAGATTTCTCCCAAAGCTCCCTGCTGCATTAAAGTTAGCATTCGATCGGCTGCTACGAGGGGCGTCCGCAAGTCGTGAGCGAGTCGGGAGACAAAATCTTCGCGCTGGAGGGCGATCGAATTTCGTTCGTCTACGCTGTGTTTGAGCCGCAAGAGCGATCGCACCCTCGCCAGCAGTTCGTCCATTTCCACGGGTTTGCGGATAAAATCGTCTGCGCCCATGTCGAGTCCCTGGACTACACTGGCGCTGTCGTGAGCTGTGATCAGCAAAATCGGGATAAAGGGCAATTCCTTATTTTGTCGCATTCGCTGGGTGACTTCGTAACCGTCCATTCCCGGCATCATTACGTCTAGCAATACCAAATCGGGGGTTGACTTGTCAATTTGGCTTAAGGCCGAAAAGCCGTTCTCGGCCGTGCTAATTTCGTAACCTTCTTCTTCCAGGATTGTCTGCACCAACAAAACATTATCTGGTGCGTCATCTACAACCAGAATGCGATCGGCTTTTGTGGCATTCGGAACAGATAAATAGTTCATTTAATTGTCGGTATGAAAATAAATACTAACTTTAATGTGGCATCCGATTCATGTTTTCACATTTTTCCACTTCTTAACTCTGTCATAAGGAAGATCTCAAAACTTTATCCAATTTTTTTACATTTAGGCTCTCGGATATGATAAAATATGCTACTTTTTTGTCATAGTATGCACGCCGTCCCATTCGTCGGGCGGGGGTATTTCCAAATAGCTGAGGGATCGCTCGATCTGAACTTCCACAGGTCGATCGCTCGGTCGCATAGCTAAAGCCGCCTCAAAATAATTAATAGCTTGCTGAAAATTTCTAGCAATATAAGCATGGCGGCCGTTGTTGTAAAGTTCCAAAAACCTTTCGGTTTCCCCATCGAGGGGATCGGAATTAATTTGCAGCAACTCGTAAATGCCGACCGGCTGATTTTTGCCCTTAACCCGCACCTTGTCCAACTCTCGCACCCAAATCCGTTCGCGGCACAAATTGTAGGTAAATTCGCTCAAAATTATATCGCAGCCGTACTCCTTTGTAAGCTGTTCCAAGCGGGAACTCAAATTCACCGCATCCCCGATTACGGTGTAATCCATCCGCTTTTCCGAACCAATATTTCCCGAAACCACCTCTCCAGAACTAATCCCAATTCCGAAGCGAAACGGATCGGCGCCTGGGCGAGAATCATTAAACTCTTTCAAGCGCCGGCGCATATCTAAAGCCGACTGCACCGCCATCCAACCGTGACTTTCCGGGGGATTGAGCGGCAGGGGCGCACCGAACACCGCCATTAAAGCATCGCCGATAAACTTGTCTAAAGTGCCTTCGTAGTGGAAAACGGCCTCCACCATCGTCTCAAAATACTGGTTCAATAGGGCCACAACTTCCGAGGCTCCCAAATTTTCGGTCAGAGTGGTGTAGCCGCGAATGTCGGAAAATAAAATAGTAACTTCTTTGCGTTCGCCCACCATCAGGGAGCCTTCGCCCAAGGCCATGATTTTATCTACGACTCCGGGAGTCATGTAGCGAGACATTGTGGTTTTCATCCGCTTTTCGCGGCTGATGTCTTCGAGTACCACTAAACCGCCGCGCGCGCCACCTTCTGGATTGATCAGCGGGTTGACAGTTAAATTCAAACTGCGTTCAATTACTTTAATTCGAGAGCCGGAGATGGGTAGGGGACAATAAGGGTGATAGAGGTCAGCATTCCGCAGCGAAAATAGAGATTGGGAATTAGCTAATTCTGCCTGCGCTACTTCCTCAGTCCAGGCGCTGTTTTCGCCCCAAGCGTAATATAAGGTGGGGTCATTGCGATCGGGCACGGCCAAAATGTAACTTTCTGCTTCTGTATCTGCTGCTGCGCTACCCAGTGTTGTTTCCACCAACAGTCCCACAGTTAAACTTTGTTCGGGAACGTAATGTCTGGCAGCATTCAGGAGACTGTCTTCGAGTCGAAATTGCAAATTATCGATCGGCACAACTTCCCAAACATAGCGATCGATCAGTTTATCTTCCCAAATCACGAGATTGTGTTTGCTTTTATCTTGATTTACCGGACAGCCCAACAATTCCAGCGCGGCTTCGTTAATTGTGACAATTCGCCCCTGCAAATCGGTGGAAATGACTGCATCTGAAAGACTTTGCAGCATATCTTTTTGATACTGCTTTTCCACCATCACGTTCTGAAACAGTTGAGAATTTTGCAGCGCCATTCCGGCTTGGGAATTAAATGCTCGCAAAAACTCTTCGTCGGAAGTTGTGAAAGTGCCTTGAGTCTTATTAATTAGTTGAGTCACCCCAATCAGCTCACCTTTGGCGTTATGAACCGGCATACACAAGACAGTGCGAGTGCGATATCCCGTTTGCTGGTCTGTAGATGGGTCAAAGCGGGGATCGTCGTAAGCATCTGTAATATTTAGAGTTTGACCGGTCGAAGCCACGTAGCCTGCAATTCCTTTGTTAGCAGGAATGCGGACTTCCATCATCGTTTTGCCGTCGGCCTTGGCGAGTTTTGTCCAAAGTTCGTTGGTTTCGGGATTTAATAAAAATAGCGTGCTGCGATCGGCTTGCATCAAGTCCCGAGCTTGATCCATTACAGATCGCAAAGTTGTTTCCAAGTCAAGGCTTTGACCCAAAGTCGTGGTAGCTCTCAAAAGTGCGGCAACCCCTCGCTGGTTGCGGGCTACGACGTAGAAAGACTGACAGCTTTCGAGAATAATCCCGATCGAATCTGCAAAAGCCTGGAACTGCTGTTCGTCTTCCTCGGTAAAGGGGGCATTGCCAGCTTTGTTTAACAGTCTCACCACCGCTACGGGTTCGTGCTGGCTCTTACTGCTAAAAATCGGCATACAGAGGATAGTCTCAACCCGGTAGTTCGGCGGTTCGTCTACTTCGGCATTAAAATGCTCGTGTTCTCTACCATGCAAGACATTGAGCGATTTTCCAGTAGTTGCTACGTAGCCTAAAATGCCTGCATCCATCGGCAAGCGAATTTCTATATCTTCGCCCGTGAGCCCATCCACTGTTTTGTGCCACAGTTGATTTTTGTTGGCATCTACCAAAAAAATTGTTGTCCGGTCTGCTTGCAAAATTTGACCAATTTTGACAGTGAAGGCATCTAACAGTTGCTCTAAGAGAGTTTCGAGTGCTTCATTGTTAATCAGGTCCATTGCCCGGATAAATTGCTGAAATTCAGCCGTTACAAAGTCCAGCAGGCACACTAATTCAGTAACTGGCAAGCTCTTAACACGAGAGGTCAATGCCCCCATAAAATTGACTTGAGTCAGTGTAGCCAGAACGCTACCAGCATTGGAGAATGTCATGATTAACTGCTTGCTCAGAGGGGTAGATTGACCGGCCCGTCGATCGCGGTGCTAGATTCTGCGGTGCAAACTGTTTAAGTTGTTTGCTTTTCAACTCAGCATTCGATTGTCGGTTTGATGAATAATGGGTTCATTCTTTGGCGGATGAAACTTCAGTTTGCTTGTTAGAGATGCTCGATCTTTTTTTTGTTACAACATCGATACTGATGAGAGTTCGCCAGGCATGAGCTGAACTTGACTTCGGAACGCTGGCAGCCTGAAAACGAGCTTCTAGGCTTTTGTTCGATCGATCGCGGGCGATGTATATTTTACCCTCTGTGCTCGGCTGCTGGGCGGTGTGACTGTTTTAGCGCACTCGGCGACCGTATCCGGTCGGCTGCCGCCGCGCCCCAGTTTTGCCGCCCGCGAAGCATTCCAAAGCTATTCATAGTTTAATGGTAAACGCAACAGCAGGATAGCTACCGCAATCAAAGCCGCAAAAAAGTTCGATCGATCTTTGAGGACATTCCTCCTCGCTAGAAACTGCCTCGGGATGGAAGCTAAGCTGTCGGTGATGTTTAACATCGCGACATCTTGTCAAATTTAAGCAGCAGAGGCCATGGACTGGGAAAATACCACCGATCGATAGTAGCCTCGTAGTTGGTTAGTCGCCGCAGCCCAACCCCAGCGTTCGGCTTCAGAGCGAGCGTTTTGGCGGAGGGTTTCTCGTTCTTCGGGATTCGCAAACAGGCGCTGGGTAGCAGTCAGAGCTCCGGCTTCATCGGCGGGGTCAAATAAATAGCCGTTAACACCGTCTGTGACAATATCGGGAATTCCGCCACTGCGAGCCGCCACTACGGGAGTCCCCGCAGCCATAGCTTCGAGGAGCACTAAGCCCAGGGTTTCGGTACGGGAGGGAAAAATGAAGGCATCAGCAGATGCGTAAGCAGAAGCCAATTCTTGCCCCTTGAGGTAGCCAACAAAATTTGTGGGGGTGCCGGCAAAATATTGTTCGAGGGTTTGGCGGTGCGGGCCGTCTCCCACTAGGGCGAGGCGGGCGCCGGGAATGGCGGCGAGGACTGGTTTGATGGATTCGATTTCTTTTTCGGCACCGAGGCGGCCGACGTAGAGGAGTAAGGGGCTATCTGGGTTATTTTCAGAAAGGCGCGATCGCATTTCTCGACTTGCCAATTCGGGGACAAACATTTCCGTATCTACACCGCGCTGCCACAAGTCTACTCGCTCAATGCCATGAGTTCTCAACTCATCCACCATTGCTGTAGAAGTGCACAGATTTAATTCAGCTTGATTGTGCGCCCCTTTGAGCAATTCCCACAGCAATGGTTCGAGCATTCCAAAACCGTAATGGTGCAAGTATTTGGGTAAATGCGTGTGGTAAGAAGCCAAAATCGGAATATTGAACTTTTTGCCGTAATAGATCCCGCCCAATCCCAAAATAGCGGGATTGACAACATGAATAAGATCCGGTTGAAACTTCTGTAATTGTTGACCGATCGCCGGACTGGGCAGTGCCATTTTCAGTTCCGGGTACATCGGTAAAGGCAAACCCTCAACACCGTAAACTCGGGCACCTTTGTATTCTGTAATTCCGTAATCTGGAGAAAATATCAGAACTTGTTCGCCCGATCGCTGCAAGTGATCTACAGTGTGAATCAGGCGCGTCACAATGCCGTCTATTTTTGGCCAAAATGTTTCAGTGAACAGAGCAATTTTCATAAAACGAAGGAAGAAGGAAGAAGGAAGAGGGAAGAAGGAAGAAGGAAGAGGGAAGAAGGAAGAAGGAAGAGGGAAGAAGGAAGAAGGAAGAGGGAAGAAGGAAGAAGGAAGAGGGAAGAAGGAAGAAAGCTGTAGTTATACAGGTTTTCATAAAGATGAGGTATGCCAAATTCTGCTACTCTCAGTAGAGAGAACACACACTGCGGGCGAGCGTCTTTACTCCCAGAAACCTCAGAAAGCTTAGAGAAACTATCGATTACCAATTGCCAATTACCAATTACCAATTACCAATTCCCCATTACCAGACATACCTCATCTTTTTGAGAAAGGCTATATTCTTTGATATATTGTTTAGGAAATCGATACTCCCAGTCTTTGGCAAATGTCGGGGTTAGTAACAGGATACACTGCCTCGCGAGGAGTAAGTAATTGGGCAAGATCGCCCGTATTATATTGATGCTGTTGCTGCACAAATTCTGAAATATCCTCAATGTTAACAATCCATTCTTGGGCATAACTGGCAAGATAACTGCCACGCAAGCCGAGTTGAATTGCCCGCCGTTCCAGTTTCGCGCCACTGGGATGGTGGTCTGGATCCCATTGCAGCCGCACGGATGAATTTTTAACAGCTTGTTTCCATTCTTTTTCGCTTCCGTACACTACTGAAACGAAATTGGAATGGACGACAGATGCTAAAATTTCGTCAAAAGCCGATCGCTTTAACGAAACCGCCAAAATTACTTCTTGTCCGGGTTTTGTACCCCATTCCGAACGATACATCATCCAGAGAAAGTTTGGCTTAATCCAACTCATGCGGTTAAGACTGAACTCGCCGCCGAAATAACCGCGTTCCGCTGCAAAGTGACCGATCGCCGGACGGTAAGCTTGATAGACAACAACAGTATCATCGTCAAATTGTGCTAAAATGTGGCGACCTGTATTCGGCCACCGCATTTTTTGGTTTAAGTAAGATTCTGTCAGCAGCTTCATCTGAAGTTATTTGCGATCGAGAGGTTGTTCCGGCAAGATACAAATTCCCTGAATGCCAATTGATAAAATTATCCCACCTAAAAGCAATCCCACACCTTCAGCAAAGCAGTTAATTCGGTGAATTTCCTGTGCAGTTTTGGCAATTAAGATTTCCTTTTCCGTAGCCGAAGGCGATTCGCTTTTGAGGCGGTAATTTTGATAACTCGCCGTTAGTGCAGCCCATTCCGGTATTAAATAATAAGCACAAACTGCACTGGCAGAAAATCCCGGCAGAACAACTAAAAGCAACAAGATGAGAATTCGACTTTTCACGGTATATAAGGAAGAAGGAAGAAGGAATCGAGCCTGATGTTTCAGCAATTAAGAACGTCATAACCATCGGGCGCGGTTGCCATATTTATTCCCAACCAAGCTAGCAGTTCTTCTCTTCCCTTCTCATCTCTTACTTCGCGCCCTTCGCGCCTTCGCGGTTCGTTAAAAAAATAGCGTTGCATATTTGCGGGATGATTTGGAATTTTATCAAAGCTGAAAATCATTATTTTTGGGGCGGGCTAGAAGCCCACCCCACAAGATTCATGCCAGAATTATGTAATGCCAAAACTCTCTCCCGCAGCTTGTACCCGAATTTACCGTCGCCAAGAAACCTTCGGCAAAATTTGGTTTTTATCGACGCGGTGCTGATATTTTGTAGCAAAATTCAGCAGAGAATCGAGCAGGGAATCTGAGAGGTAGTGCGGCTGCAAGCCGAGGCCTAACAAACTGGTGTTTTTGGCATTGAAATAATGTTCTTCTTTCTCGACTCTGGGATTTTCGAGGTTGTTGATTTCTACTTTTAATCCCATTGCCATGCCTGCTTTTTGCACCAATGAGGCTAAGTCGCCGACGCTAAATTGTTCGGTGAATTGGTTGAAGACGCGGAATTCTCCGGCGGCGGCGGGGTTGGCGATCGCCAATTCGACGCATCGCACGGTATCCCGAATGTCTAAGAAGGTGCGGGTTTGTCCGCCAGTTCCATAAACTGTCAAAGGATGCCCGATCGCAGCTTGGATGCAAAATCTGTTCAAGGCTGTTCCGAATACTCCGTCGTAGTCCAAACGGTTAATTAACAGTTCGTCCATGCCAGTTTCTTCGGTGAGTACGCCGTAGACGACTCCCTGATTTAAGTCGGTGGCTCTTAAACCCCAGATTTTGCAGGCAAAATGGATATTGTGGGAATCGTGGACTTTACTTAAGTGATAAAAACTGCCAGGCTGTTTGGGATAGGGTAGTGTATCTTTGCGGCCGTTGTGTTCGATCGTAATGTAGCCTTCTTCAATGTCAATATTCGGCGTGCCGTATTCGCCCATTGTCCCCAATTTCACTAGGTGACAGTCGGGGAAATCTTCGCGGATGGCGTACAGCAGGTTCAGTGTCCCGACGACGTTATTGACTTGGGTGAGGACTGCGTGTTCGCGATCGATCATCGAGAAGGGCGCCGATCGCTGTTCGCCGAAATGGACGATCGCCTCTGGTGCAAATTTTCTCATACTTTTGCTGAGAAAATCGTAGTTGGTGATGTCACCGACGAACAAGTCGATCGACTTACCCGTTAAATCTTGCCATCGCTGGAGTCGTTGCTGAATCGGTGCAATGGGAGTGAGGGTGTCGCTGCACAGTTCCAGATCCCAATGCCGCCGCACGAAGCTGTCGAGGATGCCAACTTCGTGACCTTTGTTAGAAAGGTAGAGTGCGGTTGCCCAACCGCAATAGCCATCGCCACCAATAACCAGGACTTTCATAAATCAACGGTGAATCTTGCTTGCCAATACTGGGTTAATGTACCAGGTATTGGTGCATTGTGAACCTTTAATCAAGCGTGTTGGCCAAGTCTGGACTTGGTTTTTCGGCATCAAACCGGAATTTCGTCGGCGAAGCTAGCCCAGCGGGTAAATTCAAAGGGGCCGGCCTGGGCTCCCCAGACGTGGGCGTCGGTTTCTGGGTCGCGTCCGCGATCGTGACTGGTGAATTTGTCTCCATCGATCTCGAATTCGCTATCTAGATAGGTATTTTTGCCCTTTCTGACCACCATGCAGCCTTTTCCGGGTTCGACACACCCTTTGAAGCTGCTGCCCGTCCAGTGTGTAATAAAGGTGCACCCCGGCATTAGTTTAAATTCGGCTTTGTTGAGTTCTTGGAGCTTTTGGAGATCGCGGGAGGCGCCGTAAAATTGCTCTTCGTTGACGATCGCGTAATTTTCGATGTCGATGCGATCGCCCATCGGGACTAATTTTAACACTCGGACTCGGTACGGAGTTTTGAGTTCAATATCATAGGCTTGTTCTAGGTACAAGCTCATCCCGCCCAGAAGTTCTGTGGGTAGGGGTCTCATGCAGACGCGGATGTGCGCGAAGAATGGCGGATTTTCAAAGGCTTGCGCTTGGTTGCTGAAGTCGGCCGCCATCCAGCGGGCGAGGGTAATGATATCGGTGGAATGGGACATATCGATGGTTTTGAGAAGCGGAGTAGAAGTTATTTTACTGGAATTTTCACAACAAACTCCGTACTCTGCCCCAGAATCGAAGAACATTCAATCTTACCACCATGTTTTTCAGTAATAATCTGATGACTGATTGACAGCCCCAAACCAGTGCCTTTCCCAAGAGGTTTGGTAGTGAAAAACGGATCGAATAATAGACAAAGAATGGGTTCCGGGATCCCGACTCCATTATCGGCAATACTAATTGCGATCGCATCATCACTACTAATGAAAGTACGAATCGTAATCCTAGGTTCTTGGTTATTGCTGACACCCGATGATTCCAAAGCATCGATCGCATTACTCAGGATATTCATAAACACCTGGTTTAGTTGACTAGGATAACATTGGACTTGTGGTAACTGCCCATAATTTTTGATGACTTGAATTTCAGGACAATTTTGTCCACCTTTTAGACGGTGTTGCAAAATCAACAGAGTGCTGTCAATACCTACATGAATATCAACCGCTTTGCAGTAGCCTTCATCCAAGCGGGAGAAATTGCGGAGAGAAAGCACCAATTCGCGAATGCGATCCGTACCTATTTTCATCGAATTGAGTATTTTAACCAAATCTGATTGCAAAAATTTTAAATCAATTTCTTCTGCCCGTGTCTGGATTTCTGGAACCGGATTTGGATAATGTTTCTGGTAAAGTTGCACAAAGTCTAACAAATATTCAGTGTATTCTTTGACGGGGTTTAGGTTAGCATGAATGAAATTCACCGGGTTGTTAATTTCGTGGGCTACTCCCGCCACCAAGTGGCCGAGGGCAGACATTTTTTCGCCTTGCACTAAATGAGTTTTGGCTTGTTTTAGATTTTCTAATGCTTCGTTGAGTTCCTTGGTACGTTGTTCCATGATGCGTGTGGCATTTCGTAGTTGTAAATGCACCTGAATCCGGGCCAATACTTCTTCGCACTGAATCGGCTTTGTGATGTAGTCCACTGCACCCAAACTTAGCCCCTTAATTTTATCTACTGAGTCGGAAAGGGCTGTCATAAAAACAACCGGAATATCGCGAGTATCAGGATTGGCTTTGAGCTGTTTGCAGGTCTCAAAGCCATCGATTCCAGGCATCATGACATCTAGCAAAATCAAATCGGGCTGAGATAATTGAATTCGTTGTAGAGCGGTTTCACCATTTTTGGCGATCGCCACCCGGTAGTCATGTTCGCTCAATACATCAAATAATACTTGCAGATTACTGGGAGTATCGTCTACAACTAAAATAGTCTTGTCTGCGGACATGGAATTGACTGACATTAGAAACTCCAATATATAAACAGCAGGAAGCACGAAGTTCGGCAACGGATTGTCTAACGGATGTAACGGATATAAGGGATGGATGTAAGAGGTTAAAAGGAAGGAAAACAGAATAAATAGTTTTTTTTCAATTATATAGTAATTTGATTCAAATTTTTTATTGATAATAAACAGGTTTATACATTCAAAAATAAAGTAGCTAAAGTAGTGGTTCGATTAGGCGAATAATGGCTTCCTCATCAAACTGTTGACTTAGTGCTAAAACTCGGTTAGCAAAGACTATATATTCGGGTGCTAATTTTTTCAGGCGATCGGCTTCCTGGTGAATATCACTCATAAAACCACCCTGGGCGGCGGTATAGAGGGCTGTCAGTTCTTTAACTGGTGGCATTACCATTTTAACCTCATGGGCTTTATTCTCAGTAATTTTCATGGCATCTAGTTTCATTTCTTCATAAATCCACTGCAATTCCAGGTGTTTCTGTAATTGGTTCAACAATCCAGTAAACTCGATGGGCTTCGGGAAAAAACTATTGCAACCAGCATCCAGACTTTCCTGTATGTCTACCTGAGACAGAGTGGCTGGAGAAGCAATAATCGGCGTAGTCGCAAAGTTTGGCAGTTGTCGCAGGCGGCGAGTCATTTCTAACCCATCCATTATTGGCATATGGATATCGGTAACGATCGAGTCTGGTAGCATTTGAATGGCCATGTCTAAGCCCGTTTGTCCGTTGTCAGCTTCTGCCACTTGGAAGCCTAGGGGTTCCAGCATATTTATGATAATGAGGCGATTTTCAGGGCGATCGTCAATCACCAGAATTTTGCGTCTTTCGCCCTGATAGCCGATGACTTTGCGATCGGCGATCGCATCTTCTGTCATCCAATCCGATGCTGGCAACAAATCTACCTCAAACCAGAAGCTACTACCCTCACCAAGTACACTCTCGACATGAATTTCGCTGCCCATTTTCAGGATAATTTGTTGGCCGATGGCAAGCCCCAAGCCAGTTCCTTCGCTGTTGCGATCGCCTTTTCCAGCTTGCTCGAAAGGTAAAAAAATCTTCGATAATTTTTCCGAAACAATGCCAATACCAGTATCTTTAATCTTGAATCGAATTCTTTGGGCTGCACCAAAATCGCTTGATTTTACCACAGGTTCAACTCGGAAACTGACACTGCCAACATCAGTAAATTTAATAGCATTGCTGAGCAAATTCAACAACACTTGTCGCAGTCGTTTGTCATCAGCATGGACTGCAATGGGCAGGTTGCTAGCCGGCTGATAGCGAAAATCCACGCCTTTTTGTTCTGCCTTGATCCGGCACATATCCACAGTGGAGGATAGGAATTTTTCTAGATGGAAATCTTGGGGATCAAGTTCCATCTTGTGTACTTCCAACTTTGACAAATCCAAAATATCATTAATCAGAGTGAGTAAATGGGAACCACACTGGTGAATTACTCCTAATCCTTTCATCTGTTTGGGAGTAGTCGTCGGATCGTGTTGGAGGATTTGGGCATAACCCAAAATGCCATTGAGTGGCGTTCGGAGTTCGTGGTTCATATTAGCCAGAAATTCACTTTTGGTGCGGTTGGCAATTTCGGCGATTTCTTTAGCCTTTTGCAATTCGCTGATTGCTTTTTCTAAATCTTGGGCTTGCAGTCGGAGTTCTTGTTGATATGTTTCTACTCGTATAGCTGCGGATTGAATTGTCTGGGCTAGAAATTGGATTTCATTATTTGGTAATCCACTGGGTATGACAAAGTTATCAATTCCATTCCTGTCGATAACTGCTTTGTTCAAACGTTCGAGTGGGTGTAATACAATATGCTGAATTAATATCGTCATCAGTCCTAAAATTGCAGTCATCCCAATCAGCAGGGTGACGGTGGAAGTATAGAAAGTTTGCCATACTTGCTGGCGCATTTCTTCGGCATTCAGAATCGCGATCGCCAACCCGCGCCGATTTCCCTGACGAAACAAGGTACTGCTAAAGGGCAAAATTGCGACTAAAGCTGACTCACCATCTATGTTGGTTCTGAAACTTGTTTCTAAACCTGTTTCGGCCGATCGCTCTAATATTTGCTCTAATTCTGGATGAATAGTAGCATAGGCCGGATTTTTGAGTGCCGATCCACTCCGGGCGAGGGTTTGGCCATCGGGACTGACGATCGCCACTTCCACCACTGTCGGCAAGGTAGCATAGTTTTGCACCACGCGCTTGACAATGCTCCTATTCCCCAATTCGATTAATCCTTCCGTGGAAAACCCCACTCCCTGGGTAATCGATCGGGCGCGTTGTTCTAGTTCTTTCTGTAATTGTGATTGCATCAAAAAGTAGTTGAATCCCAAGGTGATTAAGCCAACAGTTGCCAGAGAAACACTAAAGCCCAATAATAGTTGGCGAGATAAGTTCTTTCTAGCTTGTTGGCTCATGGTTTCCATTCCGCTATTGCTTCATTGACAAGGGTGGAATCAATCTCCACATCTTGCCGAATTACTCGATTATGACGCGGATCGGATTTGAGTAATTCGACAATTTCTGCCTTGGCAGATTTGAGCCTACCTTCTGGGGCAAACATTCGCCGATTTAAGGTCATATCACCTTTTTTTAATCCAGCATAATCATTGGCAAAAGACTCACCACTTTGTCCCAATTGCTTTCCAACCGCCTTAAACACTTTTTTCGGCTGAGTTTTAACTGCGTGCATTACATCAAACCATGCCAGCATAAATTGCTTTAGTTCGGCTTTTTTTGCTTTCACTATCTTATCACTGGACATTAAGGTATCAATTACCAGACTGTCTACTTGCTTTGTGGTGTGAATTATATTGCCTTTGATGCTATTCGCTGTCTCCCCCAGCACCGGTTCCCATAACACCGCAGCATCAATCTCACCCTCTTTGATTTTCTGGGCTGCTACTTCATTGGAGTAATCCAAAATCGGCACATCAGAGGGCTTAATTTGATGATGAAGTTTTAAAGCTTCTAACAAAGTTAAATGGCTGATGGTTCCTAACTTTGCTGCTACTTTCTTTCCTCGCAAATCTGCTACGGATTTAATTTCTGGCTTGGCAAAAATTCCATCTGCCCCGGCAGAAATGTCGATAGTCATTAAAACCACAGGTTTGCCATCACCCGGATCTACCTGCATCACTTCCCAAAAGGTAGTAAATGCGGCATCTAACCTACCACGGATTACTGCCCGACTGGTATCCTGCGAGTTATCAAATAGCACAAACTCAACCTTTAGTCCCCGTTGCTTGAATATTTCTGAGGTTTGGGCATAGCGGGCAATATCATATCCCGGAAAGCTGATAGTTCCAATTCGCAGCGGTTGGAGCGATCGGTTAAATCCAAAGCCACAGGCATTGGTGAGAAAGGTGAGGCAAAGGGCGATCGCAAATAAACTGAAACCTGGCTTGATATTTAACTTCGATTTTTGCTTCCAGGAAATCCTCAACATATTGATGATTGAGATAACTTTCATGACTGCGAAGTGTAGTTTGATTTAAATTTATTATATTTAAATTTTAAATTTATTATTTAAATAAGGTCGATCGCACTTACGACATAAATCTATAGATCTGACTAGAGATTTTTTGCAAAAATGCGATCGGCCCGATGTTACTTTTACCAGAGATAAAATTCTCTGGTTCAGACATCTAAATTAACAAACTAGATGAGTTTGACAGCCCGGAGACCAAACATCAGCACTGTCGCCAAGCCAACCATGCCACCGAAAATTCCAAAATAAGCTATTGCTCCGGTAAGACTCATTGCAATTTCTCCAAAATAATCAATAAAAAGACCTATTAAGAACTATAATCTAAAATCTATAATCTAAATTAGATAAATATGCAATCGATAATTAAAGTTGACTTGGGCCCACAATCTTACAATATTTGCGTGCGATCCCCTACGGGGGCTACGCCAACGGGCGGCTTAGACGAGCTCGGTACCCTGATGGGCGATCTAAGTTTGGGCAAAAAAGTTCTTTTGGTCTCAAATCAGTCGATTTTTCGGCACTACGGCGAAAGAGCAACCGCAGCCCTCGAATCGGCCGGTCTAGAAGTCAGTACCTGCATTTTACCACCGGGCGAACAGTACAAAACTTTAAATTCCATCCAGAAGATTTACAATGCGGCTTTGGCTAACCGGTTGGAACGTTCCTCGACAATGGTGGCTTTGGGCGGCGGAGTGGTTGGGGATATGACGGGTTTTGCGGCGGCGACTTGGCTGCGCGGAATTAATGTGGTGCAGGTTCCGACTTCGCTGCTGGCGATGGTTGATGCTTCTATTGGCGGCAAAACGGGGGTCAATCATCCTTCGGGGAAGAATTTAATTGGGGCTTTTCATCAGCCGCGTTTGGTTTTGATTGACCCGGATGTTCTCAAAACTCTGCCGGCGCGCGAGTTTCGTTCGGCGATGGCGGAAGTTATTAAGTACGGGGTGATTTGGGATGCTGAATTGTTCCGGAAGTTGGAAAACTGCAAGCGCTTGGATCAAATGCGCTATGTGAAGGCGGATTTGTTGGCTGAAATTTTGAGCAGGTCTTGCCAAGCTAAGGCTGAGGTGGTAAGCAAGGATGAGAAGGAGTCTGGTTTGCGGGCGATTTTGAATTACGGTCACACGATCGGTCATGCTGTAGAAAGTTTGACTAATTACAAGGTAATTAATCACGGCGAAGGTGTGGCAATTGGTATGGCTGCGTCCAGCCGCTTGGCTGTGGAGTTGGGAATGTGGGATGCTGAGTGCGATCGCCGCCAATCTGCTTTAATTGCCAAAGCTGCTTTACCTGCTAAGTTGCCCGCAGGTGTCGATATTGAGGAGATTTTGAAGACTTTGCAACTGGATAAGAAGGTGCAGGATGGCAAGGTGCGCTTTGTGCTACCGGTGCGCTTGGGTGAGGCCGCTGTGAGCGATCGCGTGGATGGAGATGTAATTTTACAAGTTTTGAAGGAAATGCTTTAGGTTGAGGCTTATCGGCGTGTTTAACCGCCGTTGAAGGCTAATTGATTCCGATCGCCCCCTCTGTTTTTTATCTCTATGTTCGAGCGATCGACTATCGATCTCATATCTGCTTGGATGACCATAATTAAGATTGGTTTGATCGTTCGGACTTTAGTCCTTAGAAGATGCGGACTAAAGTCCGAACGATCAAACCTTTTTTATTTCAGCTATATCGAACATAATGATTTTAAGAGCCGCTCGACTGCGAATTGATTTCCTCCAAAAGTTTATCTACTCTCGTAGCTGCTTGAGTTCTGCCCTGCTTGATAAATAACTCCTTAGCTTTTTTGAGACTGGCTAGGGCCTCTGCTTGGTCTTCCTTCGCCCCTTGCTGGTATAAACCGACTCCTAAATTGTTTAAAGCATCGGGATACTGGCTGTTAATTTTAACGGCTTGTCTCCACAGCACGATCGCCTCGGGCAACTTTCCTTGACTTGCCATCGCCACGCCCAAATCGTTGTGAGCTTTGGCGTGCTGCGGGTTGACTTCAATTGCTTTCTGGTATTGGACGATCGCATCGCTCATTTTACCTTGCCCCGACAGCAGACTTCCCAACTTATAATAAGCATCGGCTTGTTTGGGATAGCGAGCGATTAGTTGTCGGTACAAAACTTCGGCATTGACAATATTTCCTTGACCGTAGAGGTCGTTGGCCGTTCTCAAACCCACCGTGTAACCTTTGCCTACAACTTGGCACTTTTTCTCAGAGTTGCCTTCCTGTTTACAAATCTTAAGTTCGTCTCCCTTCATCTCGTAGGATAGAACTTCGCGAACTGCGGGCCCCCGGCGCGGTGGCTGCAAGTTCTGCGACTGCAAGTTTGGGGCAATTTGCACCGTGGTTGATTCAGCTTGTACGGGTGGGACAACTCCCAATGCCCACATTCCAGCCACCACAATGCTTGGGCCAATCCAGGTAAAAGGTTTGAAAGGGCGAAACTCTCGATCGTTTTTCATGTCTTTTGTGGAAATGTGTTGTTGATATCCTGGGTTTCACTGCTTCGTCAAAGTCCGAACACATGGCGGCCCACCATTGATACTGTTATTAACAGTCGAGATATTTTAGCACTGTAGGGCAGACTTTGAGTTAAATTAGAGTATATTCCCGATCGATTCTCAGTCAACCTTAGCAGGAAAGTAGAAATGGGGCAGTCTATTCTCACCATGCTGTTTGCGCTCATCCTCGGCTACGCTGTTAACTCAAGCGTGAAAATAGTCAGCGGTGGCGACGAAGCTTTAGTCGAACGTTTGGGTCAATACAAGCGCACTCTCAAGCCCGGATTCCACTTTATCAGTCCCCTGATCGAAAAAGTCGTCTGCGTGGACACCAGCCGCGAACGAGTTTTAGATATTAAACCTCAATCAGCAATTACGGGCGATAATGTGGCCCTAGAAGTCGATGCCGTTGTGTATTGGCGGGTTGTGAATTTGCAGAAAGCTTATTATGGAATCGATCAAATTGAAAATGCGATCGCCAACTTAGTTTTAACGACGTTTCGCGCCGAAATTGGTCGATTGCCCATGCAAGACATCTTGGGTTCCCGAGATGACATGAATAAAAAGTTACTCAAGAAGTTGGACGAAGCTACCGAAACTTGGGGCGTCAAAGTAATTCGCGTAGAAATTCAAAGCATTACACCTCCGAAAAGGGTGCAAGAAGCTATGGAATTGGAGCGCGCCACCAAGAGCGAATGGCAAGCAATGGTCAATAAGGCGATCGGCACTAAGGAGTACATGAGGCTCTTAGTTGAAGCTTTAGACTCCCATCCGAACAGCAAGCAAGTTTTGAATTACTTAGTAACTGAAAAATACTTAGACGCTCAACAAAAACTAGGCGAAAGCGACAACGCCAAAATTCTGTTTATGGACCCGAAGAACATGACAGAAGCCATCAACGAGTTGATGGGTTCCATGCCAGATATTGAGCCTAGATATCATCAACCTGGGGAAATGAAAGTTATCGATACTCAAACTTCTCAAGATTGATTTCTGAAGATAGCGTCGGCAACCAAACAAACATCGTGCATTTCTCTGACATCGTGAATTCGCAAAATATCTGCCGAATTTGCGATCGCACTTGTACAAGCCGCCGCTGTCCCCCAAATTCTTTGTTTAGCTTCTGGCTGATTCAAAATGTGACCGATAAAGCTTTTGCGCGATACTCCGACTAAAATCGGACAGTCCAAACCCCGAAATTTTGGCAACTGCCGCAGAATTTCCAAGTTTTGATTGTAAGTCTTAGCAAAGCCAATACCGGGGTCGATAATTATCTGAGATTTATCAATCCCCGCATCCAAAGCGGCCACAATTCGACTCTCCAAAAAATCCAGAATTTCCCCAATTAAATCCTGATAATCTGTGAGTTTTTGCATCGTCTGGGGAGTTCCTCGAATGTGCATCAAAATTATCGGCACTTGCAACTGAGCAACCGTTGACAGCATTTCCGAGTCAAAAGTTGCTCCCGAAATATCGTTGACAATATCAGCCCCCGCCTCAATCGCAGCTTTAGCAACCTGCGCTCTGGTAGTATCGACAGAAATCGGAACTGAGCTAAAAATATCGGCTTTTTGCCTCAGCATTTGTACGACAGGTATAACGCGATCGATCTCTTCTTCTAAGGATATTTCCGCTGCACCGGGCCGGGTAGATTGACCGCCAATATCAATAATATCTACCCCCGATTTTACCATATTTTCAGCTTGCGCTAAAGCTGATTCTATGGTATTGAAATCGCCACCGTCGCTAAAACTGTCAGGAGTTACGTTCAAAACACCCATCAAATAAGTGCGTTTTCCCCACTCGAAAGTTTTATTTCTAATGATAATTTTGGCTGGGTTATCTGTCATGGCGAGTGAGATTTTAGATTCAAGATTTTAGGTTTGATATCCTGTCCGGTCAATTACCATGAAAAAAACGGTTCGTAGTGTGGAATGCAAGTCCGCAGCAGCCTGAGAGCCGACTTGCATAGCACACTACGAAAAAAACGGTTTGTAGTGTGGAATGCAAGTCCGCAGCCTGAGAGCCGACTTGCATTCCACACTAAAAACCAATCTTAAAAAGCCCCGGTTTCTTAGAGTCTGATGCGTCCAAGATTCTTCAACCAAAACTCAACCAGCTAAAAACACGATCGACCGTCAATTCTAATTCAATTCCATTAATAATTGGCAACCGATCTGTACCTCGGTAAAATTCTACTTTTTGTCCGGGAAATACTGCTAAAATACTTTCTTCCTCAGGATCTAGCAACCAACCCAACTCAGTACCGTGTCGCGAACAGTGCAGCAATTTACCAAGGACTTTTGTTTGGCTTTGGTTTGGGGATAAAATTTCGATCGACCAGTCTGGATTAATTTCAAAGATGTTGGCAATTCTACCCGAAGGCAAAAAAGGAATTCTTTCCCAGCGGAATACTGCTATATCCGGTACGATCGACTTACCGCCAAAAGTGCAGCGCAATTCAGGAAAAGCCTTGGCAATTTTTTGAGTTTGCGCTACTCGATCGATATTTTTGCAGAGTTCAAATTGAAGTACGCTATGTTCGCCTTGAGGCATGGGCTTCTGAAGGATATCTCCGTCAATAAATTCTGAGGCCGGTTCAGTTTCAGGAAGTTTGAGGAAATCTTCTAAAGCGGGTTTGGGTTTAACCATCGCAATCATAAGTCAATTCTCCCGATCGGACAAACACTTAAAGTATCTCAAGGGCATATCACAATTGTAGGCGATCGCTTTCTCCTTCCCGCTGCCCTTGTTCCACTTACCAGTTATTGATAATTGACAATTCTAGCGAAACTGGCAGCTTCCAAACTCGCACCACCTACCAAAACCCCATCAATTTCAGGCATCGCCATAACTTCATCAATATTCTCTCCTTTCACAGAGCCGCCATACTGAATCGGCACATCAGGATTAGTCAATTTAGAGCGAATCAAACCAATAACTCGGTTAGCTTCCTTCGTTTCGCAAGTGTCGCCAGTGCCGATCGCCCAAATCGGTTCGTAAGCTATTACTAAGTTATCTTGGTCAACACCAACCAAATCCTGCGCTAACTGAGAAAAAATATGAGCTTCCGTTTCCCCGGCATCCCGTTGTTGCTTCGTCTCTCCCACGCACAGAATCGGAATTAAACCGGATTTCTGAGCAGTTGTCAGCCGCAAATTCACCGTTTCGTCGGTTTCCCCAAAATATTGCCGGCGCTCGCTGTGCCCGATGATGACGTAGCGCACCCCAAGTTCTGTCAGCATCTGCCCGGAAATTTCACCAGTATAAGCTCCAGACTCTTGCCAGTGGACATTCTGGGCACCGAGTCTAATCCGGCTTCCGTGCAGGTTTTTCGAGAGGACACTCAAATCTGTGAAGGGAACGCAAAGCACGACTTCCCGTTCTTCTGGGGTTTCCGTCAGGCAGGACATGAATCCTTGAAGAAACTCTAGGGATTCTGCCCTAGTTTTGTACATTTTCCAGTTGCCAGCTATAACTATTTTCCGCACTACTTTTTTAAATCCTTGTCCTTACAACGCATTTTATAGTCTAAAGCTTTAGGGTACATTTCGATCCCTCATTGTCCAAACTCGATGCGAGCTTGCTCAACTAAGTCAATGGTGACGACTTCTGTTTCGGCTTCGCGGGCCAATTGCTCGATCCGCACGCGGGCTTGTCCCCGGACAAAATAGGGAATATTTTTTAGCTTGGCCTTAGCTTGGGCCGTCCATTTTAAATCATCTGAGAATTCGGAATCTGGCATGGCGTATCGGGCGATCGACTGCAAGCGCTCAGTTCTGTACTTTGACAAAAGTCTGTCTGGCTATTCAATTTACCATGTTTTGGGGCAAACCTATTCTGCGAGCAACGCTTGCGGGCGATCGAACTCTCTTCAACTCGGCGGTTGAAACGCAGACTCTACATCAACAAAGCTAACCTTAGGGTGCGTCACGGGGCCGGAATCCTTGAGCAGGTGACGAAAACATTTAGCCCGCTGACGCACCCTACAATAACTAAGGAATGAGAATTAAATAACTTACAATCTTTATTGTTATTGTGGGATGGACATCCCGCCCGTCCTTTCTGAACGGGCGGGACGCCCATTCCACAAGCTTGTGTAAATTATTTAATTTCCGATCCTAATGACTACTGACTGCTGACTGCTGGCTGATGTCGGATCGGAATCTCGATCGCAAATTCAGTACCCTTACCAGATTCTGAACAGCACTTTAAAACACCGCCGTGTTTCTCTACCACAATTTGGTAACTAATTGACAGTCCCAATCCAGTACCTTTGCCCACCGGCTTAGTCGTGAAAAAAGGGTCAAATATGCGTTCTCTCATCGATTCCGAAATTCCAGAACCGTTGTCAGCAATCCGAATCACCGCGCTCGGAACATTGCCATTAAGTTGACCGACAGCAGTAGAGATTTTAATTTGAGGACTCACTGAATTGCGATCGCTCAACTGGTTCGATTGCAAAGCATCGATCGCATTTCCGATCACATTCATAAACACCTGATTCAACTGTCCAGCATAACACTCAACCAGAGGCAAATTGCCGTACTCCTTAACTAGCAGAATGTTGGCACTATCCGAACTAGATTTCAGCCTGTGCTGCAAAATTAACAGCGTGCTGTCAATGCCCTCGTGAATATCGACATCCTTCATTTGACTTTCATCCAAACGAGAGAAAGTCCTCAAAGACAAAACTATTTGACGAATGCGATCGGCTCCCACCTGCATAGACAATAGCAACTTCGGCAAATCTGACCGCAGAAATTCCAAGTCAATATCTTCTGCCAACTCGCCAATCTCAGGACTAGAATCGGGATATTGCTGCTGGTAAAGTTCCAGCAAACTCAGCAAATTTTTAGTATAATCAGTAGCGTGATTGAGATTGCCGTAAATAAAATTAACTGGATTGTTAATTTCGTGAGCAATACCCGCCACCAGTTGCCCCAAACCAGACATTTTTTCAGTCTGAATCAATTGAGCTTGAGTTTGCTGCAAGTCTTTGAAATTTTGAGCTATTTGTGCTGATTGACCTCTCGTTTCCTCCAGCAAATCGGCTTGTTGGATAGCTACGCCTAACTGATTGGCAATCTGAGCTAAAAACTTAACTTCTGAACTTTCCCAACAGCGCGGCCCACAATGTTCGTAGGCTGCCAACAAACCCCAAAGTTCTTGTCCTACAAAAATTGGCGCGATCGCATATGCCTGCACCTGAAAATGCTCTAAAATAGTGAAGTTACACTCCGAGTGACAAGCTTGATAGATATCGTCAACGACTAGAATCTCATTATTGAGATACCTACCACCTCGGTGTTCCTGCAAATAACTATTTTCCCAAACCGTATTGATATCTTCCCCTACCAATCTGATCCAACCGTCTTTCACAAACTCGGCAACATATTTTCCGCTCCAATCAGAATTAAAGCGATATACAGCAATTCTATCAACCTGCATAAACTGACAAACTTCTTGAGTTGCCGTCTTAAAAATTGCATTAATATCGAGAGATTCTCGAATCTTTGCTACCACTTCAAATAGTATCCGCTGCTGTTCAGTAGCTTGCTGCAAATCAACAGCTTGCTGCTGAGTTTGAGCGAGCAAATCCGCTTGTTCTAGTGCGATACTTAACTGAGCAGAAACTTGAGTGAGAAACTGAATTTCGGAAGATTCCCAGTTGCGGGGATCCGAACACTGATGCACGCATAGCAGCCCCCAAAGCTCGCTGCCTTTCATCACCGGTGCAACTAAAGTCGCTTTGATCTGAAATTGCTCCAATACTTTCCGAAAGCAATCTTGTAATCCGGCTTGTCTGATGTCTGCCAATGCGTGTACTCGCCCCTGAGAGTAAAGATTGGCGTAGTTTTCTCCAAAACAGCGATCGTTTACTCGGACTGCCATTGCCGATCTAAAATCTGGAAAAACATCTTCGGCAACGAATTCCCCGTCGTTAAATTCCGATGCGGGATCGAAACGGTAAACCCCAACGCGATCGGCATTTAAAGCCCGTCGCACTTCCTGGGACATCGTGGTAAAAATATCGTTCAAGTCGAGAGATTTCCGCATTTTAGCCACCACTTCAAACAGCACTAGCTGCTGTTGGGTCAACTGTTGCATTTGATCGGTACGTTTTTGAACTTTATTTTCTAAATTAGCGTTAAGTGCCTCTATTTCTTGGTATAGTTGGTATTGGTTAATTACCTGAGAAAAATGGCTAGCAAAAGCTTGTAATAATTCAATTTCTTCAGCATTCCATTCGCGAATCTGGGCTGTTTTTGACTCTTTCCACGCTTCAAAAGATATCCGAGATTGAGCGAGTCGCCCGTCGGCATCTAATTGTCCTGCCCAGAGAGTTTCGGTGTCAAATTCTTCTCTAAAAATGCTCAAGTAACCGAATATTTGCTGCCTGGTTCTGAGTGGTGCGATTAAAATGCTGCGGATTTTTGTCGATCGAAATGCAGGTTGCAGGCTTCTCAAACTGCTAATTTTGTACAAGTCGGGAATTGCCCAAACCTGTTGCTCGCTGGAGTTAAAATATTCGTGCCAGACGCTGTATAGCTCTATCTGCTGGTATTTGGCAGAAATAGGCATTCTCGGGCCTGAGCCACAAGTGTAGACTTTGAGTGCCTCTGTGGAATTGTCCGAGTAGGGTAGTAAACTCGTGAGATTGTTGCTGTGGAAAATGCAAAGCCTGCCACCTACGGCCTCTAGTGCAGCTACACATTCTGCCAAAGCTGCTTGCAGTTCGATCGCGGGCTGGGAGTGCAGGGCTGCGGCGACGCGGTTGACGGCAGCTTCACGCTCAGCTTTGGCCTTGGTTCGGGAGAGGAGGGTTGATTGGGCGATCGCGACGGCGAGGTGATCTGCCACCATCTGAACGTCTTGCAGTTCCTCCTCTGCGACACTCCGGGACTGGGAGTGGTGAGATACCAACAACCCCCACAATTCTTGGTCGTGAAAAATTGGTACTACCAAGGAAGCTTTAACGCCGAGTGCAGTTAAGTATTCAGCGTGGCAGGGGTCGATCGCCCGAAAGCGCACTTCATCGGGCAGCATTTGATCGGAAACCTCGTCGCGGCGGGGACTTTGGCCTAGCAACCCGGAATCGATATCGACGATCGATCGCACCTGTACTTGGGCGAACAGTTCGCGGGCGTGAGGGGGAATATCGTCTGCTGGAAAATGCAGCCCCAATAATGATGGCAAGCGTTTGCCGTTAATTGATTCAGCAATCACTTCACCGCTGCCATCGCTATGAAATTTATAGATTTTTACCCTGTCTGTTCCCAAGAACGATTGAAGTTCCGCTGCTGTGGCGCTGAGAATTTCTGGCAATTCTAGAGAGCGGCGAATGCGGTTGGCGATGCGATCGAGTAAATTTGCTCGATCGTAAATCACCTGGACATTTTCGAGCTTTAATGAGTCCATTCTTAATTTTTTGCTTTCCCAGCAATAATAGTAATTGGCTAAAAAGTTTTGTGCGTGTTATCAATTTTTGAAAGCACAGGCATTTAATAAAAGTAGATTAGTTTTGCACAGCTAAGGATCTACCTTCAAACTGCAACTTCCTATTGCTATTGTCAATTTTGTGTGATTAAAACTTTTGTACCTTAATTAAATATAAACTTTGTAGAGCCGGCCTGCAAGTTCTTTACCCGAACTCATCAAAATAGTCAAGTCTCAAGAATTGTGGAGTAATTCAGAGAAAGGCTTAACATCGATCGCAACGCCACTTTTTCGAGATATTGGCTTAAAAAAAAGCTCCTGCCGTTAAGCAGGAGCTTTTTTTGATTAGACAATCACATCAGCACAAGGCCGATGATTAGTCCAAATCAGGCATAGAAAGAACCGCTTCATTTTCGCGATTGATACCTTTTTCAAAGCCAGCGACAGCCGCGCGAGCGCGACCAGCGTGCCACAAGTGGCCGATCAAGAAGAAGAAACCCATCACAAAGTGGAAACAGGCCAACCAAGAACGGGGAGAAGTATAGTTAAAGGCGTTAACTTCAGTTGCCAAGCCGCCCACAGAGTTCAAAGAACCCAAAGGAGCGTGAGTCATGTACTCAGCAGCGCGGCGAGCTTGCCAAGGCTGAATATCATTCTTGATTTTGTTCAAGTCCAAACCGTTAGTACCGCGTAAGGGTTCCAACCAAGGGCCTTGGAAATCCCAGAAACGCATCGTTTCACCACCGAAAATGATTTCGCCAGTAGGAGAGCGCATCAGGTATTTACCCAGACCGGTAGGGCCTTGTGCAGAACCGACGTTAGCACCCAAGCGTTGGTCGCGGATCAGGAAGGTCAAAGCTTGTGCTTGAGAAGCTTCCGGGCCCGTCGGGCCGTAAAATTCGCTAGGGTAAGCAGTATTGTTGAACCAGACAAAGCAGCAAGCGATGAAGCCCATGAGGGACAAAGCGCCCAAGCTGTAGGACAGGTAAGCTTCGCCAGACCAGATTAAGGCGCGACGAGCCCAGCCGAAAGGCTTGGTCAAAATGTGCCAAACACCACCAGAGATACAAATCAGGCCAAGCCAGATGTGACCGCCGATGATGTCTTCCATGTTGTTAACGCTGAGCAGCCAGCCTTCGCCACCAAAAGGAGCGCGAACCAAGTACCCAAAAATCACAGCGGGGTTGAGGGTTGGGTTCGTGATAATACGCACGTCGCCGCCGCCCGGAGCCCAAGTGTCATAGACACCGCCGAAGAACATGGCCTTAGCAACCAGCAGCAAGCAACCGCCACCCAATAAAATCAGGTGATAGCCGATGATGTTGGTCATCTGGTTCTTGTCTTTCCAGTCGTAGCCGAAGAAGTTCGAGTATTCTTCGAGAACTTCTGGGCCGCGAACGGCGTGATAAATGCCGCCCAAACCGAGAACCGCAGAGGAAATCAAGTGCAGAACGCCGACTACGAAGAACGGGAAGATATCTGTAACTTCACCGCCGGGGCCGACGCCCCAACCCAAAGTAGCGACGTGGGGCATCAAGATTAAGCCCTGTTCGTACATGGGCTTTTCTGGGATAAAGTGAGCGACTTCAAACAAAGTCATTGCTCCAGCCCAGAACACGATCAAACCAGCGTGAGCGACGTGGGCGCCCAGCAGTTTGCCTGAGAGATTGATCAAACGAGCGTTGCCTGACCACCAAGCGAATCCGGAGGATTCTTGGTCGCGACCGCTTGCATAGGAATTAGAGAGCGTTACCACGCGGTAGAACCTCCAACGATGTTAGTTTTTGGATTTCGGTTTTTTTGTTCTCCGGGTGACCGCAGGAGCACTGCGTCCACCCGGTGAATAGGAATTTGGATTTCTAGTTTGAATTTAAAAAACATAAATTAAGCTGAAATCCAAATCCTGATTTTTTTAAAGTGCGTTACCGCGAGGCAGAACTTCTTCAGGGAAGATGAAGTTTTCGTGGGGTTGGTCGGTCGGAGCCATCCAAGCACGAATGCCTTCGTTAAGCAGAATGTTCTTAGTGTAGAAC
>NZ_JAEQCB010000293.1:0-2230 GCF_020738785.1 Microcoleus sp. PH2017_05_CCC_O_A
AATAAGTCGGGTTTAACCCGCTGTTCGGACTCTCACCTGACCATGAACGGTCTGATGCTGGTGACATTCACGATGTAGAACTTCCAAATTTATAGGTTTCCAATTGTTATGGTTGCCGTCGATATGGTGTAGTTGTGCAATATCACCTGACATGAACGATAGATTACATTCTGTACATTTGTGATTCTGTTTCTTGAGAAGTCGTGCCGTTATTCCATCGTAGTTAGCATTCTCTCGTTTTGACCAATAAACAAAATCGCCATCATAGGGTGATTTATCTCCCTTGACAATGACAAACTTGCAGGCTGACCAACTAACCGCAGGAATTGCTCTTTTTATAACCTTATTGGTTTGATAACGGTTGTATCTTCCTTGTTTCCGAATGAATTTCCATAACCAATAGTGCAGTGACCACAGGTCGTGTTGACTCATATCGCAGAATCTATGGTAATTTCTCCACCCTCTTACCACCGAACCACACTTGTTGATTCGATGCTCGAGAGTGAAACGACTATCTTTTATCACTTCTTTAACTTTTGCCTTAATGCTAATTGTAGCTTTTTGACTTGGTGTTGAAATGAATTTACCATTGGGCTTAACTGAGAAGTTCCACCCAAGGAAGTCGAAACCATCTGTACTATGTACGACTTTGGTTTTGGCTTCTTTAACTTTTAATCCTCTTGTTTCCAAGAATTTATCAATGTATCCTCGGAGGGGCTCAGGGTCGTCTTCTGGTTTCAGAATAAACACAACGTCATCCGCATAACGAAATCCAGTAATAGTGTCTATGTATCTGCCACCATTTCTGATTTTCAATCTAACCTCATGACCAACGTTCTCTAATCCGTGAAGAACTATATTTGCTAGTAATGGGCTGAAAACTCCACCTTGCGGTGTACCGGATTCTGATGAAGGAAATTCTCCTCTGACTCCAGCTTTTATTGCCCTAAATACCCCTTGTTTTGCTGCCTTTGGTAGTTGGACTGATTGCATTAAGAATTTGTGGTCAATCTTGTCGAAACATTTTTCAATATCCAATTCCAAAATTCTTTTTTCTAACCCATTACTGCTAGAGTTTAGATTATTGAATAATTGTCTCTGGATATCATGGCAGCTTCTGCTAGGTCTAAACCCATAAGAATGAGCGTTGAACGTAGCTTCTGCTGCGGGTTCCAAGGCATATTTGATGAGACATTGATATGCTCTGTCGCTAATGGTCGGGATTCCTAGTCCTCTTTTAGTTCCGTCTACTTTGGGGATATACACTCGCTTTAAGGGCTGATGTTTCCATTGCTTCCAGTTCTTAACTAACACTTCAAATAGTGCCAGTCTTTGTGAGGGTTCGAGGGCTTTCTTTCCGTCCACCCCTGCGGTTTTCCGTCCAGTATTTAACTGTGTCACTTGCCGAATAGCAAGCAATTTCGCTGCTCTGGAGCTTAATAAAAGTTTTTGAAGCTTACGTACTAGGAGCACGTTACCGTTCTTTTGAGCCTTGAATATTCTCACTTGTAGGCGAAATACAATTTTCCGCAGCTTGCGCCAAGGAATTGATTTCCATTTATCAACTGGATTTAACTCCGTTGCCATAACATTCTCTACGCCTGAATGAACATTTTCTATGTAAACCGTACCCAGTTGTCCAAGAGTCCTGATTTCTTGAATTTTTGAGTACATCTTACCAGCTCTACCCGCTAACCCTTATTTAAGGAGTCCACAATTTGAGAAATTAATCTCCTCAAATTGAAGGTTGAAAGAGCCGTTTTATTCGTTCCTCGGTTTAGTTGTTTTGTAGTTTTAGGTTCTCTCATTTCGCCCACGATTTCCCAGAATTGCATTTATCCAGTTCAAAATAATGCGGGTATTTTCACACTTGAAGTGTTAGGTTGTGTCGTTGTTCGACCTTGATTTCGGTCGTTCACGTTCAGACGCTTTTTCCGAGAGTTCAACTAATGTTTAACCTTGACTACTTACCTATACGAGTTGCTACCATCTCAGGTTTGTTATTCTCGTTCTGTCCCCAGCTTCATTTTTAGAGTTTGTTCTCTATCCATGTGGGCAGTTTTGGCATCACGCCATTCCTAGCGGGTAAGACTTGTCAAATTTGAGTTTGACGCACTCACACTAAACTAAAGTTATCTCTACTATATTTCTGAGTTTGCACTCAAGGCGGTGTAGAGACGATTTTCCTCCTAAGTTTTATGAGACTTTGGTTTCAATCAACGAACCGCAC
>NZ_JAEQCB010000294.1:0-2230 GCF_020738785.1 Microcoleus sp. PH2017_05_CCC_O_A
GTAAGGCTAACACTGCATAATTTCAGCCCAAAAGCGTTTGGCTTCCAAGTTTTCACAACTGATAAAAAAATCCGACCCACATCTGCGGAATGTGGGTTACAATGATATAAAATTTGACACAATTCTTAAACTTCAAACCGCGCATCTTATTTATGTACGGAAAGAGCGATCGCCCAACTGCTGTTTTGAGCCACATATACAGTATTGTGGAAGAATTCTATCATGTCCGAAAAGAACGCTCCCAATAAAGTTGGTTCGTAGTGAGGACTTTAGTCCTCGGATGATGCGGACTAAAGTCCTCACTACAAACACGTTTTATTACGGTAATACAACAGGCATGAGATGAGTTATTGAAGCCAACCTAGGCGAATATGACTTTTATGAACTTAACAATATGATTTTTATGAGTCCATCCAATGACTTTATGAATTGACTTTAAAAAAGCTTTTATTCATAATCATCATATGAACCTAGGACAGGAAGAAACCCATGTCGCCAAAGCCTAGCAGCTAATACTGCACTCGTCCAGCTAAATCAAATATATGTAGATATTTCTACAGGTTGCAACCAGGAGTATTTTCTGGTAAGTAACAGATTTATTAGACTGTGCCAGGAAATGCTGACATAAATCAAAGTATCTAAACAAAATCTAGTGCAGGAGAACTAATTATGTATCAACAACCTCAAAAAAGGAAAGGCCCGCCCCCAATTGTTTTTATTGCATTTCCTTTGATTGCCTGGGGTGCATTCACATTTATTCCACAGATATTAAAGGGCGGAATTTTACCTAGATCAGTTTCTGGCAACAGTCGTCTCAGTTTGGGAGATAAGATATTGATGCAATCGCAAAAAACAGCAGGAAAACAAGCAGGTGTCAAAGCTTTTGCTGAGGGTAATTACAAAGAAGCTGTTAAAAACTTTCGGGAATCGCTGCAACAAAATCGCAACGATCCAGAGACTCTAATTTATTTAAATAATGCCAAAGTCAATAATGATAATTCTCTGCAAATAGCCGTCAGCGTTCCGATTGGCACTAACCCGAATGTAGCGCAAGAAATGCTCCGAGGAGTTGCCCAAGCTCAAGAGGAAGTTAATGCTGGGGGAGGGATTAATGGTGCGGGTTTGCAAGTTTTGATTGCGAACGATGACAACAGTCCAGATTTTGCCAAAGAAGTTGCAACCGAATTCGTAAAGGATCCGAAAATTTTAGCAGTCGTCGGACACAATGCTAGCAATGCTTCTCTAGCTGCTGCTCCCACCTATCAAGAAAAAAAACTGGTGATGGTTACACCAACTAGCTTTGCTAACAATTTATCAGCTTTCGGTAGCTATATTTTTCGGACAGTCCCCGCGATTCAATCGATGGCGGCTCCTTTAGCAGAATATATGGTTAAAAAAGCTGGCAAAACTAATGTTGCTATCTGTTATGATTCTCAAGCTCCTGATAACGTATCGTTTAAGGATGAATTTGTTTCGTCGTTTTCGGCTTTGGGTGGCAAGGTAGTGCCTACGGTTTGTGACTTTTCAACGCCAACTTTTAATTCGAGTGCTAGCATTGCTGATGCTGTTAGCAAAGGTGCACAAGCGTTAATGCTAGCACCTCATATCGATCGCATCGATCGCGCGATCGACCTAGCTCGCCTCAATACTGGCAAATTAGCGCTCTACGGCAGCACGACACTGTACACCTTTCAAACGGTAAAAGAGGGGAACAAAGACGTTGACGGGCTTGTTTTGTCCGTTCCGTGGCATCCTGACACTAATCCGAACAACCCATTTTCTAAGAATGCGATTCAAAAGTGGGGAGGTGCCGTGAATTGGCGAACCGCCACGAGTTTTGATGCGACGAAAGCTATTATGAGCGGTTTGCAGCGCAGCAATACGCGAGAAGGATTGCAACAAGCACTTAGGGCTCCGAATTTCGTTACCTCTGGTGCGAGTGAAGATGTGAGGTTTTTGCCAACGGGCGATCGATGGAACAAAGCGATTTTAGTACAGGTTCAACGCCAAGGCAATGATTACAGGTTTGTGGCGCTGCCGTGATTGGGTGACACAAGAGCAAGACTTAAGTGGCAAATAGTTTGCTAAACTTATCTACAGTTGATTGCTGAGAGTCAGTTCCATGTTTGCGGTCAAGCGAGCGCTCAAATTAAATAATACTGAAGCAACCTTGATGGCAAAACACGCAGGCTTTCGGCGCGTCGTATTTAACATGGGTTTGAGCCTGAGA
>NZ_JAEQCB010000295.1:0-2175 GCF_020738785.1 Microcoleus sp. PH2017_05_CCC_O_A
AAAAATTAAATTTTAATGCCGCAACAGCTTACCAATTCTTCAATGATGTCACATACGCTCAATATTTTTGACTAATAATTGAGTTCGATCGCCCTTTTGAATTCCTTAACTGCCTCAACATGACTCGGCATATTAACACACCTGACAAGTAAATCAATATCGAGTTCTGGGAGCAATTGAGAACTCGCAATCTGTTCGTATCCTTCCTTTCCCAGAGCATACAGAGACAGTCGGCTGTTTTCCCAAAACCAGACTTCAGAAATTTGCAGGCGTTTGTAAGCCTCTAGCTTATCAATTCCGCCGCTAGTTACGACTACTTCGATCGCTAAATCTGGACGTTCTCTATCAGCACCCAATTCGTAAGATTTGTCTGCTTCACACTTCACTCGTTCCGATTCATTTTCTAAAGTCAACGAACCCGTTGGAGTGAAATCGATTCCTGCTTTCAGCAAATATGTTTCCAGTAAAGCACCAATTCGTTCTTTCCCTATTTCGTGTTTTCTTCCAGGCATTCTCTGAATCTCCAGTATCCCATCTAAAAATGACAGCCGAACTCCGGGAATATCCAGCATCGGTTCTAAGGTTTTGAATTGTTCCCAGCTTAACCCTGGAAATAGTAACGGCCGATCTAATTTTTCTTCTAATGTTGTTGCAGTCATGGCGCTCCTTTATTCCTAATGTAAAATCTCAAATCGATCGACCTTCAAATGGCATCAGGATCTATACCCTGACTTATCAAGTATGCCATTAGGCGATCGGCACGCTGGCGTTCCTCATCGGCCCGCTGTTGTTCCTGTTCCACCCGTTCCGCACCCCACAGCAACAAATTGCCATTCTCATCCCACCAGCGCAACCAATAACCCGTTCTCTGAGATTTTTTTCCTGACCAAACCCCCAGAAATAAACCCATTGATTCTATCCAAAATCGACTATTAGCATCTGGTTCTTGCTTTGTGTACTGTCCTGAAACCAAAAGGTATACTTCTAATTCTCCCGATTTAGGATCGAAGATTGCATAAACTGGAACTTGCAAAATTTGCTCGTAAAACCGCCACTTGCCGTAAGGATATTTTGATATTGTCGAATATTCACTGCCCTTAGTATCCGATAAAAATTCCATCACTACTGCTGGAACTTATCCCTCAGCAGTGCGCGTATAACTGCGGCGGACTTCTCCTAGTTCTGCTGGTAATACCGAGGGAACGTAGACCCAATCTGGTGCTTTTACTACTGTTTTGTCATTGACTTTGGCGCACAGTCCAAAGTTGGAAGCTATTAGCATTGAAGCTATGATAAATCCTGCAAGTTCCAAGGCTTCTCGCAGGGCGGCTGCTAAAAGTGGTTGGTCGATGTTTTCAACTGGATCGTCCGGTAATTTAAAATCGTCTGGCAATTTTTCCCAAGTTATATTGTACTTGGTTTGCGTTGCGGGCGGTTTTGATAATGTTTGCGTCATTGCTTTTCCTTGTTTCGATTGAAAGAGTTTTTTTAATAAGATTTGCACAACTTTAATCTCGGGGTGCGCGCTGCCAACCTTACTAACTGAAACCTCTATAATGCGTACCTTCCTAACTGTAGGGCGCGCCACGCACCTTACCGACGGTTATTCAATGATACCAGATTTCAAGGAGTATTTTCGGGAGCAACTGGTTCTGCTGATTTTGCAGTTTGAGAAGGAATAACAGGCAATTTTTGCTGTTTGTTAAAACTGGGCAATCCCGGCTTAACAGATTGATTTACTGCCGTTGTACTCGCATTTACTTTCTCTGAAATAGGAGCTAATGTTTGAGCAACTTTAACTTGCTGCCGCAGTTGTTCTGTCGAGCCCAACAAGCCTCCCAATCCGTTAAATAACCTGCGAATGTTGTTGCGGAAAGCCGGGTCTCCCGTCAGTTCATCCACGTCGGAAGTGATTTTCTGCACGTTCTGAAATGTAGCTCGTGCAGAATCTAGGGTTTGTTGCAATAATAGCAAAGTTGCGGGATTGTTTAGCTGGCTGGATAAGTCTCGCAAAGTAGCAGAAGCTTGGGCTGCATTGGCTGAGAGGATTTCTAAATTGTTGAGCAATTGTCCTTGGTTGATTCGATTAATTGTTGGACTCAAACTGCTGACGGCTACCCGCAATTCTTGACTGCTTTGATTGATGTTATTCAGAGTTGAGACTAAACTGGCGCG
>NZ_JAEQCB010000296.1:0-3069 GCF_020738785.1 Microcoleus sp. PH2017_05_CCC_O_A
ACTTTGGCTTTGGCTTTGGCTGCGTTGCGTTTCAGGGCCTGGAGACGAGCTTCGTATTTAGCCCGTTGAGTTTTTTTGGAGGTTTGCTCGATTAAGGTTTTTAAGGCACTACCGAGGCTTTTATAAGCGTTTGGCAGAGTGTAGCCGAAGCGAGTGGCGAGGGTGAGAGCTTTTTCGTCAGCGTCTACTGCTTCTTTTAAACTTTTGTCTCCGTTGTTTTTTTGGTAAAGTCTCCAGCCGGAGACGCCGCACAAAGATAGGGCCAGTACCAGCAGCAAGCCGTCTTGCACCCAAAGTTCGCCGACGGCGCCGCCTAAACCGATCGCCAGAGCCGCCATTTCCCAACCGTCTCTGGGGATGGTGTCGTTTTGGATGCGGGCGACTTCATGCCAAAATAGGAGGTTGCGCTGATCCATTGCTAGCTGTTCCCAGCGGATCAGGTCTATCTGTATTTCTACCTGGTCTTTGCCTATTTCTTCGCTACGGATTAGGGTGGGATTAACTTCTATTGTTTTTTCTACTGTTACCCAACTTTGGAGTTCTGGGGGCAGTATATTTTTCAAGCGCCGGATCTCACTCATCTCGGCTCTTGCTGTAGAGGTTGCATAGGATGTCATAGCTCCGGCCTATTGATTTTCCAAAGGTTAATATGTGTCTATTTCTGGAGTTTAGTCGTTGTGGGCGATCGATTTCTTCCGACTATTTCATCAACGGTTGAATTTCCTGCCGCAATTTCGACCAAGCCGCCAAAACTTCCGGCTTAGAAGTAATCCCTTTTTGAACCAAAACAACTCCGTCCAATACTTCAGCAATTCCGTAAGAACCGTTCCGCAGAGCTTCGTCTGTAAAACGCACTGCCCCCCTAACTCTACCCCGATCCAGCGGAACTTTTAAATTATGCTGCTGCAACTGCCACAAATCTAACAGCGCATAATCGACATCGACTACCTTTCCCTCTTCATCTCGAAACTGCATCACTTCTAAACGGATGAGGTTTCTGCGACCCGAAAGGTGAGAAACTATGTAACCGCTTGTCGAAACGCTAGCAGCTTGCGGAATCAATTTTAGCACGGTTTGCAGGTCTGTGGCGTGTTCTAATTGCTCCGGCAAGGATTGATAAACCAAAGGATTAAAAGAATAAGGCGACAGAAAATACAAAGCCCCATAGGGATTGGAAGTCAAGGTAAATAATAGCGACAATCCAATACATCCAATCCAAAAACGGTGCAGCCTCGGTTTAAATCTTTCTGGATGTTCCGACCACCATAAAATTACAGCATAAACCAGTAAAGGAATCACGCTTAAGGTATAGCGAGTATTGATAGAAGTCGCTGATTTATTGTAAACTTGCACCAGCAGAACCAGCAAAGGAAAGCTTGACATAATCCAAGCTGGCAGCGAAACAACAGGTATAAATGCCAGCGGCAGCCACAAACCTAAAATAAACCTGATCCGCCTTTCTAAATCGTTAAAAAATACCTCAATTATAATTTGAGGTTGGGTAACGATCCCCCACAGCAGTTCCAGCGTAGACGGATTCTCTGTTTTGACGAATTTCCTAAAAAAATTAGCTAAGTAAAGCCGGGAATTGTCGTCAGAAAACATGGGCATCACAACATTGGTAATCAGCGAAACATAACTAAAACTCAACACGCACAGCGCTATTCCGGCTCGCAGATAGCGGCGGCTTACTATTAAATAAGCTCCGATTCCGAACAAACTAATTCCAGTTTCTTCGCGAATTCCTAACGTCAGCGCTGCAAAAATCCAAAACCACACCCACTTTTGCTTTTCTAAAGCTAACAGCAAACTAAATATAAATAGAGGAAGTTGGCAGTGTTCGTAAAAATTTCCCAGCGTCGGGCCTATTACACCATTTGCTCCGTAATAACTGGCTACTATCATTACCGACAGGGGAACAGATAGATAATGTCTTGCTAAAAGATACAAAACTATTCCGGCGGCGGCGATTAAAGCTACTTGCAAAACTATCAGGGTAACAGGGGATGGAAACAAGGCATAAATCGGCATCCAAATTAGAAAATTGATAACGAAGTGTTGCCCTAAATGGATGTAAGATGGAGATGACAGTTGTCTGTCTATCAGCGAGGCGCTGGAGGCGCCTGATGACAGGGAACTTTGAAAGAATCTGCCGTGTATGCTGTTCCAAAATACTTGGTTAAATAGGCCGTGATCGTAGGATGCTAAGAAGCTTTCGTAGCGAATTATGCTGAAAGTTAAAACTAATATAAAAAAAATCGCTGCTAGGATTGTAACTTGACGAAATCCTGTTTGATTGTTCCACGAGTCGAGAGGTTTGAATTTCATATTTTTTACTGCACCGATATTTTTTCTAAGGTTGATAGGACTTATCGACAAGTTGCCAGAAACCGGGTTTTTCGCCAAAATACTTGGCTCAAACCCTTAATAAGAGTTGAAAAACCCGGTTTCTTTAGTCGGAGCGATCAAGCCCTGGTTGACTGAAGTTGTGCTTAAATTCGGAAATAGAAATAAATTTGCCTTGGGTTTTAAGCTTGGTAAGGTATTTTTCTAGTTTGTCAACCATTTTGCTGCCTGAGTCTTTTTTGACGTAACCGGGTAATTTAAACTGGGAAATATCTGTGAATTCCCAGGGGTGAAAGTAGATGTTCAGATACGAGTCTGTTTCTAGCGTTAGCTTGGTTGCCAATTGTATCATTGACAGAGGAAAGTTTTTAAAGCCGGAAATCGGATCATAGGAGTGACTGAAATGGGAAGGTTGAGCAGTTTATTCGTATAATATGCAGTTCTGGATTTAGATAGATTATTGTATCTGCCGGGGATGTAAGTAGGATTCATTGAGGAGTTGTATTCGTAGCCTGCTTTTTCTATTTCTATGTCGTCAACTGGCTGAAGTCTTGCCATCCTGAATCCAGTGACTTGAGTATTCGTTATTTCTTCTAAGGTTTGCTTTGATTTTTGTAAATCTTCGAGGCTAAATTGAGAGTGGTAAAAGCCGTGGGAGGCGATTTCGTGGTGTTTTGATAGTTCTCTGATTGTATCTCGGTTGTTGAGTGCAAAGTTGGCTGT
>NZ_JAEQCB010000036.1:0-71042 GCF_020738785.1 Microcoleus sp. PH2017_05_CCC_O_A
GGTCAGAGCCTTGCGGAACTCAATCTCTGAAGTCTGGCAGCACCAAAGGTGGCATTGAACTTGCGACACCAAATTGCCGCCGAAGCAAAATCTTCTGAGTTGATGCTGGCAGGAATCACATAGCTTTGAGCACCGCTGTATGACTTGAGTGGCGCGATCGACACATAGTCCCCTTTCTTGATGGGATAGGCTGGGGGAACTGTCGAGCCAATAACATCGGGCGATTTGTGCAAAATCACGACCAAATCAGGACCAGACGTTGAGGTTTGAAATGCTCGATCGAGTTCCAGAATGCGCTCATTCCCTTTCTGGACAATGCGGGCAGTGCCTTTCGTGGCGTGTTCGCCATCGACAAAAGTGCCAGAAGTTAGAACTTTTGCGGGTTGAGCCGTTGCGGGTGTCGTCACTGGCTTAGTTGGAGGGGAAGCTGCCACAGGCGTTGGCATTGTTTCAGAAGTACCGGATGACGCAATAGCAGTTCGATCGCCAGCGGTTTTGATGCAGCCGATCGCAATTGTTGACACAAAGGTAATACTAGCAAAGTTGAAATAGCGGCGTTTCATAAAAAGCTTCCTCCTTAAAGCATTAAACTCCCCGGAAACCGATCGCCGTTGACATTGCCTCGCGAGGACTGGGGTTAACTAATTCTCGATTTATTTTAGCCTCATATAGGTTGCCAATAAAACCCAAGACAATCCCCACAAACAACAAACTTCCCCCTAAATATTGAGCTAAAGTAGGAGCTTCCCCTAAAATTAAATATCCCATAACTATAGCTGCAATTGGATTCAATAAACTGGCTAAATTGAGTTCTGTTGAAGTCGCATTTTTTAAACCAGCCAACCAACATAATTGACCCATGACGACAATAACCGCCGCATAGACTATCATCCATTGCCAAAGAAAAGGAGATAACACTTCTGCAAAATGGTTTGGCCCGTAAAGGAGATTAGCCAATAGGAAAAAAATCACCGTCCCCAGAATATTGCGATAAATTGTAAAAATTCCCAAGGGAATCGATTGTAATTGCAGTTTACCAACGACAGTAGCAATGGAACCAATGATCGCGGCGATTGCCACAAAAAATTCTCCGGTTCCAATTTGAAATCCAGCCATCGTCATCATCGGCCCTGAACTGCCTAAAAAAGCAGTCACTATCACCCCAGCAAAGGAAATTAGAGACCCTGCAATTGACCACGAATTGACCCGCGATCCCAACAGCCAAACACCCAACACCAGGGTTAAAATTGGTTCGATACGCCCAATTAACACGATATTAGTAATATTTGTCTGTCCGAGGGCTTGAAAAATTAACGCTGGAGCGATCGCCCCCGATAAAATACCTGTAATGGTTAAACTAATCCAATCTTTACCAGTCAAAGCTTTCAGAGTCTGCGGTTGCCAATCTTGATGAAAAATTAGAGTCATTAACCCCAAAGCACAGATATTACCCACAAATAAAACATTGCACAGTGAGATGGGATTTCTGCCATCGATCGCATGATTTTGACCAATCTCAACTATTTTTTTAGTAACAGAATTAGAAGTTGCAAAAATCAAAACAGCTATGCCAAGATACATCGGGGCAGGAACTTTCATTAAAATTATATGCACTTTATTGGCAACTTTCATTCTTTTTATTGATGTTGATTTTATAAAATGAATTCAGGCAATAATTCAAAAATTTTAAACGAACCGCGAAGACGCGAAGAACGCGAAAAACCGAAACAGAAGAGAGTTTCACGACTCATTTAAACTATAAAACTTTACATTAAATTAGTTTAAGGTGATGCCTTTTCATAGCCAATTTGGGGAGCAGAATAAATGGAGATAAACACAGCATCTTCACTATTGTCATTCACTGCACCATGAATCTGATTTTTGTCTGCGATCGCAACTTCACCAGCATTCAAGCTTTGGCTTTGACCATTCCCTAAATAATACGTCAAAGCGCCCCGTAGCATCACCCAGGTATCTTGTCCATCCGGGTGACAATGAGCTTCTACAATTTGCCCAGGCTTGACTCCCCAAATAGCGATACTAGCATTTTTAGTCTTAATAATTTCAGTCACCGTAGCAGATTCATCCGAGAAACGCACATCAGCTTCCAGGGGAAAAACTCTTGATTTCATCATTTGAAAATTACCGTTTTATTTGGGTTGCGGACAGGTTTTATTGGTGAAATCACATTGATAAATGTATTGTGATTGCCAATGGAGGGGAATCTCTAGTAAATCTCTTGTACCAGTCATTCCCTGACCGATAAACAGCAGTAGAGCAAAACAATTGAGAATAATATGAGCGGTGCGCCAGCGATTTTGTCTATCCTGATAAATATCTTGGACGATCGCCACTGAAAAAATTATCAATAAAGCGGCTGTCATACCGTAGTAATAATGGGAAATAAACCATTCATTATCTCGACGATAAATTTCGGGTTGAAATCCTAAAACAATCAATCCCATGCCAGTTAAAGTGGCAAAAATGCCTCGCCATAGTTTAACTTTTGCCTTAAATAGTAGCGTGAAAGAAGCAATGCTTAACAGGAAAATGGCGATGACAAAAAAGACTCGAAATGGTTCTTTAGTAAGGGTGTCGTTACTGAGCATTTTTGAAAAAATGGGATAGGCCATTCCCAGTAGGGCAACCCCTACAACTGAGCCGCTCAACCAACTACCGATCGCTACGTGCTCGGAACCTACTACGGGCGGAATTTTACTTTTTTCGCCACCGGCAACTTGCAGACGACGTTGACGGGTGAGTAGGGCGCGATTCACTACAATGCCGATTAAGGGAAAAACCGTAATAATGGCGATCGCCGGATGTAACAATGCAAAGAAGTCTTGAAGTTCCATGTTAAATATCCATTCAATTATATATATCGCGAATTTTCCCTTACTTACACTCAGCAAGGGAACAGGCAAATTACTTCACTTCAGCGGCGGGAAAACTCGCTACTCTCCCTTGTTTCACAGCGACAACAACATCAAAGGTTGCACAGTAAGAGAAGGTAACATTGTTGGCCTTGTTGTAGAGATTGACCACCATGCCTGCCCCACCGGGTTGTACTCCTAATGGTAATAAATCACCATAGAAAAATCGTCGCAATTGGTCGCCACTACCAACTTGTCCTTTACTTTTAGTAATAATCTGGATCTTTTCCTGAACCGTTATTTCCGGGGCTGCTATTGCCGTATTTTGGAATTTTGGCAAAAAGCTATGTACAGCTACATCTCCCGCACTGATAGCGCTAGCAATAGCGAGGGTGGCGAACAGAGGACTGAGGGATTTGAGTTTTAACATCTTCGTTTTTTGGTGAGAATGGTTGATGCGAACATCATCATCTATTTCAATTTTTTTGAGAAGGAGGCATAATAGAATATACTATATGCCATTTTGGAATAGGTACGGTATGGATCGAATTGCCTGTATGCAGACTTTCGTTCGGGCGATCGAAATGAAGAGTTTTTCGGCCGTAGCGCGGGAACAACAGACGACGCAACCGACAATTAGCAAGCAAATCGCCGCTCTGGAAAAATATCTGGGGGTACAATTAATCACTCGTTCAACTACCAACTTGAGTTTGACTGAGGAGGGGAAAAGATACTATCAATACTGTCAGCAAATTTTGGAAACCGTCGCCGAAGCGGAGGCCAGTTTAACAGGAAAAGAACGAGCAACAGGTATTTTGCGATTGGGCTGTCCCGTGCTGTTTGGGGAAATTATGAAACGCTATCCCGATGTCAAGATCGATCTGATGATGGCCGATAGTTTTGTGGACATTGTAGAGAATGGATTAGACCTGTTGATCCGCATTGGTAATCGTCCCGATAGTTCCCTGATTAGCCATCGCATTGGCACGACTCGCCGCGTCACAGTGGCAACAACAGGCTATTTTGAGCAAGCGGGAGAACCTCAAACACCGGATGATTTAGTGGATCGTGATTGTATTGTCTATACGCATCTGTCAACAGGCAATGAATGGCATTTTCAAGGAACAGATGGCACTATCAAGGTGCAAGTTGGGGGTTGTTTTCAAACTAATAGTTCTGTGGCGATTCGAGCAGCAGTGCCGGTCTGGATGTTTGGTGATGAAATTTACCGGGGCGATCTCAAGGTTGTGTTGGAGGATTATCAACCAACTCCGTTACCAATTAATGGGGTATATCGTCGCAGCCGTTTTTATCCAGCAAAAATAACTTGTTTTATTGATTTTTTAGAGGCAGAATTTAAGCTCGATCCGTGGGTTTGAGATTAATTAGTATTCTATTCTCTTCTGGCAATTATAGAAACAAGAACAATTAAGACTAAAAAAGAAAAGGGCTATCCCACCGAATTTTACGGCGATCGATTGGTAATTTTGAAGTCTTGGGTATGACGATCGAGGCACGATCGGTTCCTAAAAATTCTCAACTCCACCTTCTAGTTCATTCAAGTCATCTGCCGTTAAGGGCGATCGAGCGCTATGGCGGACATACAATACATAAACCGTAGTATCTCGAATCGCAAACAAGACCCGGTAAATGTTTTTGGATTTCCCATAAAGTAACTGCCGAACTTCTTCAGGAAAAATCTCGCTTTCAACTGCTAAGCCACAGCGCCGAGGTTTTTCTTGGAGTGTTGCGATTTCATTCATCAAACCTCGAAACCAGCGATCGGCAAAATCGGGATTGCGCTCTCGATACCAGCGGTAGGCTTGCTCAATCTCAGAAGAGGCGATCGGGGTAATTTCAACCTGAAATGTCATATTTCTGCTGCATTTCTTGGACAAAATTTTCGATAGGGCGAGTAAGTCCGGCGTTGAGTTCCTCGAAACCTTGCTGAATACCTGCGATTGTTTCTAATTGATCGATCAGTTGGCGCAGTTTAATTGGATCTATTTTGTTTGGATCGAGAAAGGTGACGAGAACTTGAGAGCGATCGCTAATATCTTGTGGTAGCGAGGCGAGCTGAATCTGCCCATTATGATAAATGCCTTCAATGGTTTTTAGCATGAGTTGCAGTTTGGTTAGTATTAGCTTCTATTCTAGCAAATATCGAAACAATAAAAATTAAGAGTAAAGACTAAAAAAAATAGTGCATCAACCTAACTATTAATTTGGCCGCATAGTTATACCACTACCAGCTCCGCAATCTGTTCCTTGGACTTTCCAGAAAACATCATTGCCTTCCCGTCAGCCTCCATCATGAAGTGATGCCCATTGTCAGTAATAAAGTGCCAAGCGAGTATTCTTTCACCACCGTACTCATTCATAGTATCGCCTGCCGTAACGCGCTCAAGCGTATGGCCGGCTGCATCGCACAAGGCTCGTATCAGTTTCATGTATCTCGGCTCGGCAGCACGGGCCTGGGCGAGCCGGGCCTCGCGATCGGAAATACTCAATGCTCGTCGAGTGACTTCCTGTTGGATTCGATCTTCTGCTACAACAATCAGACCGGGGCGCGCTTTTAACCAGTTAGCATTTAATCGTTCGAGACTCTCCTCTTGTTCGATCGAATAAAAGTTCTCATTTATGCCATTTAGCCTGTCTCTCTCAGCATTTTCGCCGAATAACCCACTCGAAAAGAACGATGCTAACTTTGTCTTTCCTGCTGTAACCAACGCCTCTCCTTTTGCAAAAAGATCGGTATGTTGTGTCGCGCCGATTTGCTGAAGGCCTTCTTTGACTAGCGCAATGACCGCAGGCTTCCACCTTGTGTTATAGACAAACTGAGCAAAACCGCCATTGTTCACCTGCGCGAGGTAGTAATCGACGTAGTAACTGAGGAGTGCGTGGTGAGAAATTTCTGAGGGATTCAGAAGCTCTTCAAATAGTGCATTCACAAAGTCAATATTTGATTGGATCGTCGCGCGGATATCATCGCTCTTCATGCTTTCCGCCGATACCACGACAGCATCTTTCGATCCTACTATATCCTCACTCATTTTTTCGTCCCCCTATTGGGCTATAACTTTCTAGCTGAGTACCAACAAACTTTGCATTGAAGGTTAGATTCTCATCTTCCAACAGCTACAATCAAAATGCTATCCTATCTATTATCGCCGATCGCTGCTTCTTGGAAAGTTGAGCGAATTAACTTCCGAACGCAGACCAAGACTTCTGGAAACCCTATCAGCGTTCATCTGTGTTTATCTGCTGATATCTGCGGTTAAAAACTCCCCATTTAAATAATTTGTTTTAAGAAGTATAGTCCCGCACGCATAAATACCAAAGAAACCGGGTTTTTCACAAGTTTTAAAGATTATGATGCAGTATTTTAGTAAAACAACCCGGTTTCTGCCTCCAAGATTAAAGTATATAGAAAACCCCCAAACCCGATTTTTAAACTGAGTTTGGGGGTTTTCGTTTTATCAGCAGCAGCCTTAGCCACCAACGAAGGTACAGAATCCCGCAATCTTGCCGTCAACTGAACAGTCGTCGCATCATAAACCTGAGTCAACATCTTCGGATACAAACCAATGCCAATAATCGGCACTAAAAGCGCAGCAATAATAAACACTTCTCGCGGTTCCGCATCCACCAATTCTTCGTGTTCCACCAATTCCTTATTCTCAGAACCGTAGAAGATTTCCCGCAGCATCGACAGCAGGTAAATCGGAGTCAAAATTACGCCGACAGCCGCCAAAAATACCACGCAAACCTTGAACACCGGATTGTAAGCGTCGCTGGTTGCAAAACCTACAAATACCATCAATTCTGCGACAAAACCGCTCATTCCCGGCAAGGCTAAAGAAGCCATAGAGCAAGCTGTCCACATCGCGAAAACTTTGCGCATTTTCTTGCCTACTCCGCCCATTTCGTCGAGCATGAGCGTGTGCGTGCGATCGTAAGTGCAGCCTACCATAAAGAACAAACTCGCCCCGATCAAACCGTGGGAAACCATTTGCAGCATGGCGCCGCTAGTTCCCAAATCGGTAAACGAAGCTATCCCAATCAGCACAAACCCCATGTGCGAAATCGAAGAATAAGCAATTTTGCGCTTCAAGTTGCGCTGAGCAAAGGAGGTTAAGGCGGCGTAAACAATGTTTACTACACCCAAAATTACTAAGAGGGGTGCGAAGGTAGCGTGAGCATCGGGGAGCATTCCCGCATTCATCCGCAGTAAGGCGTAGCCGCCCATTTTCAGCAGAATTCCTGCTAGCAACATATGGGCGGGTGCGGTTGCTTCGCCGTGGGCGTCTGGGAGCCAAGTGTGCAGGGGGAAAATTGGCAGTTTGACGCCGTAGGCTATTAAGAAACCTGTGTACAAGAGCAATTCTACATTGGGGGCGAATTCTTTGGCTGCGATCGCCCGCATATCGAAAGTCACTGTATCGCCATAAAACGCCATTGTCAGGGCGCCAACCAAAATAAACAGCGAACCGCCTGCGGTGTAAAGGATAAACTTAGTTGCTGCGTAGAGGCGCTTTTTGCCGCCCCAGATTGACAAAATCAGGTAAATCGGGACTAATTCTAGTTCCCAAACCAGGAAAAACAGCAACATATCCTGTACGGCAAAAACTGCGATTTGCCCGCCGTACATTGTCAGCATCAAAAAGTAAAATAGCTTTGGTTTAAGTGTGACTGGCCAAGCTGCTAAAGTCGCCAGGGTAGTAATAAAACCTGTCAGCAAAATCAACGGCATTGACAAACCGTCAGCACCGACTGACCAATTTAAATCAAGTTGCTGCACCCAAGTATAACTTTCTACCAGTTGCAAGTCTGGATTGCTGAAGTCGTACTGAGTGCAAAAAGCGTAAACAAGTAGGGCAAAATCGATCAAACCCACAATTAGTGCATACCACCGCACCGTCTTGCCATCCTTATCGGGAATCAAAGGAATTAGCAATGCCGCAGCAATGGGAAACAGAATTGTTGTTGTTAACCAGGGAAAGTTAGCTGTATCCATTGCGTTTTAAAATTATCCATCAATTATTAGGTTTAAACACATTTTGGCGATTTTGGTCTAAATTTTATACTTTCTTTATACGAAACAATTCTTTTTGTAATGTTTGCGACGATTTGTGCGATCGCACAATTTGAGTTTAATCAAAGATTTATTTCTATTGGCTAATTGTCAATTCTGAGTTATTGAGCTAATACCCGTTCTTAAAATATCTTCTGGTGGGAAATGGCAATGCCCTTCTTCGTGTCAACTTAAGCTGTCAGTCCACCAGGGAATTCATATCGTTTCCGGTTGGATCGGAATGATTTAACCACAGAGAACGCAGAGAACACAGAGGGAGATAAGAGAGATGAATACAGGACGATGAAGAGTGGATATGATATCATTCCCTGTCGGACTCTCGGTTTTACCTTAAGTTGAGACTCACAGGCAATGCCGTTGCCCTACCCGGAGGAGACGGCATTGCCGTTGCCCTACCCGGAGGACACGGCAATGCCGTTTCCCTACAGATTTAACCTACTCCAGAAACGATCGCAAAACCCAGAACTGCGACAAACACAATCAGGGCATAAAATTGAGCGCGACCGTTTTCAAAGTATTTCAAACCTTCGCCCGTAACCAGGGTGAGAAACCCTGTCAGGTTGACGATACCATCGACGACTCGCAAATCCACTTCCATGACTTGCCGCGCTAAACGGCGGCTGCCTTTGACGAAGAGAACCTCGTTGATATCGTCGAGATACCACTTGTTGAGGGAGAACTCGTAAAGTGGTTTGATTTTTTGGGCGATCGCACCAGCATCGATTTTCCGGCTCAAATACATCAGGGAAGCCAAAGTAATGCCCAACAAGGCAATACCTACAGAGCTCCCACCCATGATTAGAAATTCCGTCAAATCGAACTCAGCGGCGTGTGCCAAAACTTCTTCCAGAGACTCCCCGGGCGCGCGGACAAACTGCTCGAAATAATTGGCAAACGGTGTACCGAGAAAACCGATAAACACAGAAGGTACAGCCAACAACACTAACGGCAAAGCCATTGTCAGCGGAGACTCGTGAGGAAAATGGTCGTGTGCGTCATGGCCTTCACCAGTCGTGGCCAATTCCTTAATGTTCATCGCCCCAGGGCCGAATACCAAACCTGGTTGCAGAAGTTGCTGTTTGATGGCGTTGTTATTGCCCCGGAATTCGCCCTCAAAGGTGCTGAAATACATCCGAAACATATAAAACGCGGTCATCCCCGCAGTCACCCAACTCACAGCCCACAGAGCGGGATTTGCATGGAAAGCTTGGGCGAGGATTTCGTCTTTTGACCAGAAACCTGCAAAGGGCGGAATGCCACAGATTGCTAAGTTTCCGATTAAAAAGCAAGTAGCGGTAATCGGCATATATTTCCGCAAGCCGCCCATGACTCTCATGTCTTGAGCGAGGGCGGGGTTGTGCCCGACGACATCTTCCATGCCGTGAATGACTGAACCCGAACACAGGAACAGCATTGCTTTGAAGTAAGCGTGGGTCATTAGGTGGAAGAGTCCGGCACTGTAGGCGCCGACTCCCATTGCCATCACCATGTAGCCCAATTGGGAGATGGTGGAGTAGGCTAAGCCTTTTTTGATGTCATTTTGGGTAATTGCGATCGAAGCACCCATGAATGCTGTAAAACAGCCGGTGCAGGCGATCAAATTCATGACTGCGGGCAGTCCTTCAAATACTGGGTACATCCGAGCGATCAGGAAGACGCCGGCTGCTACCATTGTCGCGGCGTGGATTAGGGCTGAAATTGGTGTCGGGCCTTCCATTGCGTCTGGAAGCCAGACGTGGAGAGGGAATTGAGCTGATTTGGCTGCTGGGCCCAAAAATATCAGGACTCCGAAGATGGTTGCGAGAGTTGCGCTCAAAGCACCGGATTCGACTAGGGAGTGCAGCCGTTCGCCCATCACGTCAAATTCAAAGCTGCCGGTGGCCCAGTAAATGCCTAGGATGCCTAGCAGCAAGCCGAAGTCGCCGACGCGGTTGGTGACGAAGGCTTTTTGGCAGGCGTCTGCTGCTGGTTTGCGATCGTACCAAAATCCGACTAGCAGGTACGAACACATACCTACCAGTTCCCAGAAAATGTAAATCTGAACGATGTTCGGGCTGATTACTAGACCTAGCATTGAGGCGCTGAAGATGCTCAGGTAGGCGTAAAATCTCACGTACCCGTCATCGTGTGCCATGTAGCCGTCGGTGTAAATCATCACCAAAAAGGCGACCGTGGTGACGATCGCCAGCATTACCGACGTGAGGGGGTCGATGATATAGCCCATGTTCAGCGAGAAGTCCCCAGCAGAGGCCCACTGAATGGTTCGGGTGTAGGGTGCGTGGCCCTGTAGTTGACTCCACAGCAATGCGAAAGACATTACCGCTGACCCTCCGAGGGTCGAAAGGATTAAAATCGCATTCGCTTGTCGGAGTTTGTTGGTTGCCTGGTTAAAGGTGATTAAGCCTAAACCTACTAGCATTGCGCCTGCCAGTGGCAGGACTGGAATCAGCCAGGCGTATTGATAAAGCGGTTCCATGACTGATAGGTAGTTTAAAGTTTCTACTAGATATTGCCAAAACTGTTAATAATTGTGACACACGCTTGCGCGACTGGGCAGAAAGACTCTCTACAATTCTTAAGTATTGCCGATCGACAATCCTTAAGAATTGCTGCTTGTGTTGGCGATCGATCTAGTTCGCCTTAAATCTATGCCAAAAGATAGATAGACAAATGTCGCAGCCCTGTGATTCCAAGACTGCGACATTGATTTTGGATCGGATGGTCGATCGATAAATCGGGAATTCCCAATGCTTTCTACGCAAGAGGCGAATGCTTTGTGACGCTCCCACACTAATTGCAAGCAATATAGTTTGGGCATCTGAGTCCTGTTAAGGATATCAAGATCTTCCTTCGGGGTACTCCAATTTGTTTCCCTCTACAGCATTTTCAAGTGAGGAACACGTCCAGCCCCACTGTCTGTCTAATTATATCGAAGATTGTCCATTTCAGTGATGATGGCCTAAGAGCCCTACGGGATTGGTCAACCACCCCACCTCAATCAACCTAGCTTTCATCCCACACCAATCTGTAAACGATATAGTGTGGGGATTCCCGCCGATCTAGCTAAACAAGAGCCCAATGCTTTTGAAATGTTACCTGTTCAATGCTTCCTGAGGTTGTAAGCGTTGAGTCTGGGGAGAATTCTGAGTGGCGAGCATCCAGGAATCCAGAGTGCGTCGCAGTTCCTCGCGACCTTGATAATTTTCAAATCTAAATAGAACTTGATCGCCCTCAAACAAAATCAGTGTGGGCAGACTGCTCAGTCGGTAAGTATTTGCCAACTTCAAACTTTGATCGGCATTCACCCCTAGGAGCTTGACTTTTCCTGCCCACTGTGCTTCAAAACTTGTAAGCGTGGGGTCGATCGCGCGGCACAAACCGCACCAAGGTGCCCAAAAGTGAACTAAAACGGGGGTAGAGGCTTGAAATACCTCTTGTGCAAAAGTGCGTTCGCTAACCGACAACACCATGATCCCTCAAAATTTAATAATTTTTTTTCTATCCTAGGGATCATGCTACCAGTATATGTTCGCAGTGACACGCATCAGAAAAGGATGAATTTTCCACAGCAGGCCTGTAAAAATGACTACGCCTAGGTAGGAAGGGCGCAGGAACTCAAGCAAGTCAAGGGTTTGACGCTTTTGCAGGATTGCCAAAAATGGAATAATTGAGGTTTGAGATTTGATGGTTTCAAAGGATTCGCCAAAACGAGCCCGCAGTCGGCTGTCGCCGTGCCACACTCCGAACAGGTGGTGAAGTATCAAACCGATGGAAGTGACGAGGGTAAAGCTAGTGCCAATCCAGAGGGTGTGGGCTACGCACCAAATCACCTGTCCCACCATTTGCGGGTGACGGGTAATGCGAATGATCCCGGCTTGGTAGAGGTGAACTTCCGGCTTTTGGATGGCGGCAATTTCTAGGAGGTTGAAGGTTGCTGGGTACAGAAACAGAAAGGAAATTGCCGACAGTATCCAAACCACTGGTTTAACTCCGGGCGCGCCCTGTACTTGCCAAAGTTGCACGCCGTCGTAGCGGTGGTTGAAAAAGTAGACAACCAAAATCACCGCCAGCGGCAAACTGACAAGGGCAAACAAAACGCGGTAAAGTCTCGGCCCGATCAGCTTTTCACCTTTGGGGCGGAGGGCTGCTAAACCGCTGTGGGCGATCGCAAAACCAAATAAAAGTCCGAGAATAACTAAGTGGGAGTCAAGCGCTAAGTCGATCGTCATTGCAAATATTAAGAAAAGTTATTGATTCGCGGCCAAATTGTGTCACAAAGTATCTATGGGAGCAATTGTCAGTTGACGGTTGGCAGTTGTTAGTTGTTAGTTGTTAGTTGTTAGTTGTCAGTTGTTAGTTCTCAGCAGTCAACCGTCAACTCTCAACTGCTTTCCTGACAACCGTCAACCGTCAACCGTCAACCGTCAACTCTCAACTGCCAAATGCCAACTGCCAAATGCCAACTGCCCACTGCCCACTGACAACTGCTTTCCTGACAACTGACAACCGCTTTCCTGACAATTTAGATATATGTCTGACCTTCCTTTCACTTTAGACCAGTTACGCATTCTCAAGGCGATCGCCTCTGAAGGAAGCTTCAAACGCGCCGCCGACAGCCTCTACGTATCCCAGCCAGCAGTTAGCTTGCAAGTGCAGAACCTAGAGAGACAGTTGGACGTGCCGCTGTTCGATCGGGGGGGGCGGCGGGCTCAACTGACCGAAGCCGGACACCTGCTGCTGAGTTACGGCGAGAAAATTTTATCGCTTTGTCAAGAAACTTGTCGAGCTCTCGAAGACTTGCAAAATCTCCAAGGCGGTACTTTGATCGTCGGCGCTTCTCAAACCACGGGGACATACTTGCTACCCCGAATGATTGGGATGTTTCGGCAAAAGTACCCCGATGTAGCGGTACAGCTTCACGTGCATTCGACCCGCCGCACGGCGTGGAGTGTGGCCAACGGGCAAATCGATTTGGCAATTGTTGGCGGAGAAATCCCTACCGAACTTGTAGAAGCTTTAGAAATTGTTCCTTACGCTGAGGACGAACTGGCTCTAATTCTCCCTCCGTCTCACCCGATGGTACAACAAGAAAGCATCGAAAAAGAAGACCTTTATAAATTGCAGTTTATTTCCCTCGATTCGCAGTCTACTATCCGCAAAGTCATCGATCAGGTACTGACTCGCTGCGGCATTGACACGCGCCGCCTGAAAATCGAGATGGAGCTCAATTCCATCGAAGCCATTAAAAATGCTGTTCAGTCCGGGTTGGGCGCTGCTTTTGTGTCGGTTTCGGCGATCGAAAAAGAGTTGATGATGGGCGTCTTGCACAAATCTAAAATGGACGAAGTTTTGGTAACTCGAATTTTGTCGCTGATTTACAACCCCAACCGCTACCGTTCTAAAGCAGCAGAGGCTTTCAGCAATGAAATTTTGCCAACATTTGCTACTTATTCGAGTACCCAGGAAAAGAAAGAACCTCCGGCGATCGATTTGGGACTGATAGAAATAGCAACTCCCAACTCAGGGGGAAGTTGATTTATTAAGTTGCTGGCCCTCAGCAGTTCGCGCGTAGTTTAGAGATTAAAATCTGGTTTGATAATCCCTGGTAAAATTAGCAAATTGGGAATCGCGAATCGCGAATCGAGAATCGGTAATATCATGTCCGAGCGATGGCTTATATTTATTGCGAGTGCGAGCGTCTATAGCGAACGAGCGAGACGCTCGCACTGAAATGATAACTGATTAACCGGACATGATATAATTGGCTTTTTTGATGCCAAAACCTAATACCAAAACTAGATTAAAGAGGGTAAAATAAACTGGAATTGGTATTAAAAAGTTTAACTGCCTAGAATTAGGAATTAAACCAATTACCAATTACCAATTACCAATTACCAATTACCAATTACCAATTACCAATTACCAATTACCAATTACCAATTACCAATTACCAATTACCAATTAATGCCCAATGCCCAATGCCCAATGCCCGATGACCAATGCCCTATGACCAATGCCCAATGCCCAATGCCCGATGACCAATGCCCTATGACCAATTAGCAAACCAAAATGGAAGTTTACTGCACCCGCCCGGGCTGCCCGCGCCCTCAAAACAATTTTTCTGACCTCGATGACAGTTCCCTGCTGAAAACGGTGCAGCAAAGGTATTGCAAGGCCTGTGGAATGCCCCTAATTTTGAGCGGGCGCTATTTGCCAGTCAGGTTGCTGGGTCAAGGCGGTTTTGGGGCGGCATTTTTGGCCAGAGACCGCTATACTCCGGCGATGCGGCAGTGCGTTGCTAAACTTTTGCAGCCGTCGGTAAATATGACTCCGGCACAGCTAAAAATCGCTCAAACTCTGTTTGAACGGGAAGCAGCGGTGCTGGAAGAATTGGGAAACGAACATTCGCAAATTCCGAGTTTGCTGGCGTTTTTTGAGCTGACTGTTCCGAGTTTGCAGCCTGGTAAAAACGATCAGTTTTTCTATCTGGTTCAAGAATTTATTGACGGTCACAATTTGGAGGAAGAACTTGCTGTTAAAGGCAAGTTTTCGGAAGCGGAAACGATGGAGGTGCTGCGGGAAATTTTGAAGGTTCTCGATTTTGTACACTCGCGCGGTTCGATTCACCGGGATATTAAGCCTGCTAATATTATGCGGGCTAAAAGTGGTCGGCTTTATTTATTAGATTTTGGGGCTGTCAAACAGGTGACGCAAACTGCGGGTGCTTCTAAGGCTTCGACTGGTATTTATTCTTTGGGTTATGCTCCGCCCGAACAGATGAACGGACAAGAGGTTTATCCCGCAACGGATTTTTATGCTTTGGCTGTGACTTGCATTACTTTGCTCAGCGGTTTGCAGCCGACGGAATTGTTTGATAGTTATGAAAATGAGTGGAATTGGCGATCGCACGTACAGGTAAGCCCGCGTTTGGCTGAAGTTCTCGATCGAATGTTGTTACCGGCTCCCAGCCAGCGCTATCAATCGGCGATCGAGGTGGAAGCGGCTCTGAAATACAATTCTCAACAGCCTACGATGGTGGTGCAGCCGCCTCCCCAACCCACTCCGACCCCCCAACCAACTCAGCAGCCTCCTGTGCCTCCTGTGGTGGCGACTCCTCCGGGAAACCTGCAATCTGGGCCGCGAAGGGCTTTTTCGATTTGGGATATTTTGGGTGGGGCTGCGTTTACGGGTTTTGAAGGGGGGTTGCTGGCGATCGCCCTGACGAGTTTGCTACCGAATCCAGGCGTGAGTATCGGATTGTTGGGGATGATTGTCGGGGGGCTAATTTTCGGCCAGTACCGCAGGGCGATCGAGCAAACTGAGATGCTGATTATTAGTGCAGGTACTCTGGCTGTACTGTGGTTTTTCCCGGCTTTGCGCGCTGCTGTTACGATTTATCCAAATTCTCCTTTCACAGGCGTGTTGTTTGTGGGATGGTTGGCTGCTTTAGGGGCGATCGCGGCAACAGCTATTTTTCGCTTAATTTATAAGTTACTTTCTAATATTTTTTAAGCCTCGCGGTACTCCCGCATTCTCGATCGCACTTCTTGCCTTATTGTAAACTTTTATTACAATTTTAACTTTGTAGCTTTAGATACAGAAATATCTAGTATAGTTATAAATAGGAACAAAAAGCAGCCCAAGATCGATCGAGGAAAACGGAGGAACCGGATATGTCTACCGAAAATCAAGCCCGCTCTCTGATGATGCGCCACCACCAAATGGTGAAGAACCGGCAGCAATCCATGCTCAACCGCACCGCCAGCGAAGTCGGAATGGAAAATACTCACTACTGGGGCCACATTCAAGGCAAGCCGCAGCCCAGCCTTCAAGCCAGTTACGATCGCAGCAACGCCACCATGAGCTAAGGCAAAGCTCAATTAATTTCCCCAATTGCCCGCAAACCTATTACCTACATTTGGAGAAAACCAGTGATGTCTACCCAACAACAAGCGCGCAGTCTGATGATGCGCCACCAACACCTCATCAAAAACCGTCAGGAATCTATGCTCAGCCGCGCGGCTGCTGAAGTTGGTTTAGATATTGGTTCTGCGGCGAGTGTCGATCGCAAATAACTCGTTTTTTCAACAGCGAGACAGTTGAATCGAGTCTGTTGTTTGCCAGCTAAAAATTAATAATGACAGTTACAAAACCGTCGCGACTTGTTCTTGAGTTAGATCTCTACAGAATAAGTCGCGATTAGTTTTAGGGAATTGATTTAACACAAATAATGAAATATAATAGACCTCTTGCAAAAATAGTTAGGACGGGCTAGAAGCCCATCCCACAAAAATCTTTTTTCTTGTGGGATGGGCTTCTAGCCCGTCCCAAAATTTCTAATATTGCTCAACTATATTTTCATATCGTTTCCGGTTGCATCGGAATGATTTAACCACAGAGGCCGCAGAGAACACAGAGAGAGAATAGAGAGATTAATAATTCCAATGCTACAGGATTTGAGATCGCGCATCGGGGAAAGAACGATTAAACGACAAAAAAACAACTCATTGATTCGTCATTTGTTGGCAATCTAAAATCTAAAATCTAAAATCTAAAATCTAAAATGATATAATCCCCTCTCAATAGAATAGAACGCTCTAGGGAGGTCATCATGTCGGACTGGAAGGAAATTGGCGGCGGAGTTACAGCACCGAGAGGATATCGAGCATCGGGAATTACAGCGGGTTTGAAGCCTTCTGGCTTGCCGGATTTAAGTTTAATTTTGTCAGAGGTGGACGCGATCGCCGCGGGAGTCTTCACCACATCCACAGTCCGGGCTGCTTGCGTGGACTACTGCCGCCAGCGCTTGCAAGCTAAACCCAGCGCCAAAGCAATTTTGTGCAATGCCGGACAAGCAAATGCTGCTACTGGCGAATTAGGTTTAGCAGATGCCCTCGAAAGCGCGAAATTGTTGGGCGAAGCGCTGAATATTCCTTCAGAATCGATTCTTTTGGCATCCACTGGCGTGATCGGGCAGCGGATTAAAATGGAGCCGCTGAGGGCGGGAATTCCGCGATTGGTTGCTGAGGCCTCGGAAACTGGTTCTGATGCGGCTGCTAAGGCTATTTGTACGACTGATTTAGTGCCGAAAACGATCGCCCTGGAAACCATGTTTGGCGATCGTCCCGTGCGTATCGGCGGCATTTGCAAAGGTTCGGGAATGATTCACCCGAATATGGCAACAATGCTGGCATTTGTAACGTGTGATGCAGCAGTGTCGTCACATTTGTGGCAGGAAATGCTGACTCGGGCGGCAAACAGAAGTTTCAATCAAATTACTGTTGACGGCGATACCAGTACCAACGATTCGCTAATTGCTTTGACTAACGGCCAATCCCGCACGCCTGCGATTACAGAAATGGGGGCGGATGCTGAAAAATTAGAGGCGATGCTAACAGAAGTTTGCGTGCATTTGGCAAAGGCGATCGCCCGTGACGGCGAAGGTGCAACTTGTTTGGTGGAAGTACAAGTTAGTGGCGCCGCCGACGAAGTTTCTGCGAGTAAAATTGCCAAAACAATCGTCGGTTCTTCTTTGGTGAAAGCTGCTATTTTTGGACGCGATCCGAATTGGGGAAGAATTGCGGCGGCGGCGGGGCGCGCGGGCGTTGCTTTTGAACAAGAGAATTTGCGGATTCAATTGGGAGATTTTTTGATGATGGAAAACGGACAGCCGAAGGAGTTCGATAAATCTGCTGCGAGTAATTATATGAAGGCTGCTGCTGCTGGTGAATATCTGAAGGAAGACACGGTTTTAATTCAGGTTGCTGTCGGGAATGGCGGCGGTTTCGCGAAGGCTTGGGGATGCGATTTGAGTTACGACTACGTGAAGATTAATGCGGAGTATACGACTTAAGGGCGATCGTAATTTCAGAAGCCCGGGCGGTTGCAAACTGCGCCTGCACAGCCCGGGCGGTTGGAAACCGCGGCTACACAGACAAAACCCACCTCCGTGGGTTGAAGATGCGTCGGCGATTGAAATCGGTGACTCCAATCGCTTTTAGCGCCGTTTCTTGCCGATCGCGATTAGGGCGATCGCGCCCAACACCCCTGCAACAAATCCCCAACCAAGACTAGACCAAAAGACTGTATTCGCAGGGATTTGATTTTGCGTACCGTCGATTTTGCTAGCATAAGTGCTGGCATAAACTCCGCTGGTGGCAATTCCCACACCAGCCGCTGCAATTGTAACATTCAAAGTGCGATCGCTCTTAGCCCTCTCAATCTCAATAATCCCCTCAATCGTCTGAATCGCATTTTCCAACAACCTCAAACCCGGACTCAGACTCTTGTTATCGGCTTCCACTTGCGATAGATACTTTTCTTTAGCAAAATCGCTGAAGTGTGACATAAATTTCAAATCATTTGGGTCATTTCCCATCCTATCGCCTATTGTTTTTAGCCGCTTAGCATAATTTTCGAGATTAGTTGATATCGTACTTTCTTGTTCTTCTAATTCACTAATATAGTTAGCATAAACCAATAAAATTTTCAAACAATTAACTAAATTATATTGCAATTTTTTGAGGTCAATTTTATGGACATTAACCTGTTCAGGGAGTTGCTGAAAAATTTGTTGAATCGTCCGCGAAGCATCTTTGAGGTCAGATTTAAGCTGGCGGCTTTGAGTGTAAGCCCAAATTACCTTATTGCGGTAGGCAAATAATCGCATCAAATGCGTATAAAGTTTACCGACAGTCTTGCTAATCTCACGAATTGATTGACCACTATTGCAAGGAAACAAGCAAATTAAGACATGATAATTTTCGCTGATATTGCCCCTATCCCCTGGTGGCAGCCACAATTCGTAAAAATCAGCACCTAAAAATTGTCCTGCGGTTTGAAAGTCTCTTTCCCATTTAGCATTGGGGAATAGATTCAATTTGCTGTAGCAATTTTTAGCCGTTGCTAAAGCGTCTTGATCATCAGCCGTCAATTGTCCCCAAGCCACCCAACTTTGACCAATTGTAGCCACTGAATTTACACGAGAGATAATTTTTTCTGTCTGCCATCCTAAACGGTCGATTTCTTCGGGTGCGAATTTCTTGTCGTCTGGTTCTATTTTGCCAGACAAGTCAAATAGTGCGGCATAAGTATCGCCGATCTTGACAGGATAGCAATAACCATCAAGGGTAGACTCAAATGCTACTGTTTTTTCATTACCGAGTAACTTGATATAATCACCGGTTTCAGTTTCAGCTTGTCTGAGTTGTTCTAGCTGTGAAGGCGAGATTTTGTCGCCATAAATTTTTTGCCCAAACTGTTGGCGGTTTTTGCTAATCTTCTCCTCAGTTTGCCCGATCCCTTCAGCTAAATCGTAGACAAATAAACCGACTGTCGGGTAGATTAGCCAATTCTCGTTACTCATGATGTAAACGGTCTGCAATTAACGATAATATCTTTTTAGTTGCTTGCACTGAGTCGCCAGCTTTCAAGATTTCTTTGAGGAATTCTTTCAACTCACCTGGCTTGACTTGTGCCTCCACTGTATTGATAATTTGGTTTAAGTTTTTTCGATCGCTTATGTTGCCACTCCTGATGCTGTTACTAAGCTCGGTATTACTAGGGTTATCCTCCTCAGATTCATCCAGCAAGGCCTCTGATTTTTTGCTGCGGTTGTCGCCATTCATCAAACAATCATCAGCATATTCATAGGCTGCTAGTAGAGAGGGATGTAATTCGGCAAGTCTTTCGACATCCGCAATTGTGAAATTTTCACTGATTTTATTGAACTCTGATTGGACTGGTGCGGGTAGCTGTTCTGTTTGTTGGAGTATGGCAAGAATAAAAGCTATGATGTCGTGGTCTTCCATGTCTTTTATAATTTAGTTATGGGGAAAGGAACTTAGTAGTATGGATGCTGATAAATTTGATCTAACTTTATTATAGTCACATCTGGAATAAATTGGTTGCATCTTGCATGGCTTATCCCAATCCTTTGACTTGAAATGCTGCCCAGAAGTAATCACCAATAAAGATTTTCATGCGGCTTTTTGATTGAATCCGTTTGAGAGCATTTTGATAATATTTGAGGTTATTTTCATTTTTTTTTGCTGCGTCCTCATCTTCATTTGCCCTAGCATAAGTAATCCGGGTTTGATAGGTAGCAAGACAATTATAAACATCTCGCTCAATTTCTGGAAACTCTTGTTTAAGTTGTTGCCAGCTCAAGTTTTTCAACCAAAGTTGTGCCTCTCTAAGAGAGTCGGCTAAAGTTTCCAAGCTATTCTTCTGTTGACGCCACACTAAATGTAGCTTGAGCATTAGCAAAGCAGTTGCAAAATCATCAACACTCCAAAGGGTAGTGACGAGGGATGACAAACCAGCGTGAAATAATGCTCTTTCTAATCCTAATATCTCGCTGCCTGATCTTGTTAAATCTCCCTGACCAGTTAGACAGGCAGATAGAATCATTACCTTAGCGGCTGGATTTTCCAAAGCACCATCAAGGATTTGAGTGGCAGAGATTGTTTTATTATAAAGGCAGAGATAGGTTTTGTCTAAAGCGTCTTGCTCTGAATCAGACTTTCGATAGTTGCCGTGTCCGCTGTAATGGATAACTTCAGCTTGTTTGAACTGGTTCGCAAAATGTTCATCAACATCCGCATCTTTGAGAACTGAGGCTGAGTCATACAGTTGGGAAATCCGGTTGATTTCCACGCCAGACCAGAAAAGGTATTCTCTCGGGTTAGGATATTGCTCGACTCCAGCTACTAAAAACTTAGTGGGAATATCAGTATGTCGTAAGTCTTCTCGCTGTTTTAGTAAATACATGAGACTAAGACTAGGAGTAGTCTTGATGCGGAATCTCTCTATTAGCTGCTTGTCATCTCCATCGTACAAAATAGACCAGGGGAAAAATTGCAAATCGCTGTTGGCAACAATTGTGAGGGAGTTACAGCGAAGAGGAAGATGTTGTAGTAGAGGAATGATTAGGTTATTACTGAGCGGATCAAGGCTGTTTGTCTTCAAAATCAAATCCCTTTCCCTTTTCTCCACCTCACTAGCTATTCCTTGACATAGTGGTTGTAGCTTTGCAACAGTTTCAGGGTCGTCAACAACATGATGATGCAATTGCAAAGAGTCATGTTCTTTGTACAAGGCAAAGCAGACAATCTTATCCCAAGGCTTATTTTTAGCAAAGCTCACTTTATGGATAACGTGGAAGCAGAGAATCGTTTCTGTTTCAGCGATTGTCTGACTGTTCCATAAGACATCAAAGGGAATAGAGTTTTCTTCTGATTCGCTGGAAGTTTTCCAGGTAAGCGGTTTTACTTCGACTAGGGTAGCAGATACTGGGTCGATAGCTTTTAGTTTAGCAACCAGAGAGTCCCGATTCTTAAGGAGATTCTTTAACCTTTGCTTCTTGTCTGTGTAGAATTTTTTTTCTAGCCGAGGTTTGAGTGGAGGAAACTTGGCGATGAAAGGGGCTTCGTAGATACTGGATTGAGAAAAATAAATAGTGAAATCGAGGTTTTGGATTTCACCAATCAATTGTGCAACTTGGTTAGACTCATTTATTGAACCTAAGCGAGACGTTTTTCTGGATACTAAATCTAGGATAGCCCGTGCTGTGGCTCGTTCAGTATACTCAAAGGCAAGTGATAAATTTCCTAATTTAATTAGGGCATCAATAGCCCAGTCATAGTATTCTAAATAACTACTGCCAAAGCCTAATCCTAGCTGATCGGTGCTGACGCTGTGACGAATACCTTCATAAGTTTCGATACCTCTAAGAAGTGTGTGCAAGCCGTTTTCCGTAGAACCTGTATTGATCAAAATTTTACCCTGACAGCATTGGAGAAAAGCTAATTCCATTTCTCGTCCATTTCTTTTAGCTGAATCAATGCTATCTTTCAATATCTTTTTCAATAGCTCTTCCAATCCTTCTTCCAATCTATGATTGCCGAACAAGTTGACAGATTTAGAGTCACTAGCTAATAGATAGACTACAGGGATTAGCTTGATATTATCTTTGGCAAATGAATTATCAATTAAAATTTTTATACCTAATATATTCAATGACTGTCTTTTAATTAAAGCTGCATCAATTTCTTCTTTTACCGGCAAATAATTATTATCTTGAGTAGAAATAAACCTGTAAATTTTACTTTGTGTTACAAAAATCAAACGTAAGGTATTTAATAAAATAATTAAATCTTGCTGATTATTTTTGATAAATATCAGCTCATCTTCATCTTCTTCATATTCTTCATCTTCCATAAACATAAAGCTAATAAAATTTTAAAAAAAATCTTCGGGTGCTTTAGCCTTCCACAATATAGTATTCATATCATTATAATTAAATATATCTGGTAAACTAATTAATATCCTAACTATTTTTCCCCAGCTCAAGCATTCAACTACAGCTTTGTCAGCCTTATCAGAATAAGCATTTCTAGCAAAATCTGCCCTCATCAAATTGGCAATGTAACTGAGTTCTGACAGTTGATTTTTCTGGACGAGCCTATTTGAATAATTAATAACGGAATTCAAAGGTTTATACTGAGATGTCTCAATATAATAGTAGCAGACTTCACTGAATATATTATCTATAAGACTAGGTACTACTTTTTTGCCAGACTTAGTTTGATTTTTTGCGGACTCCCACAGACTGCTATAAATTATATCGGCTTGCTTCAAATCCCCTAAAAGAAGAAGCTTAGCAGCTATACTACTCACAAGCTTAATTTTTTTGTCGTCTACACCAAAAATATCTACACCAAAAATATCTACAGGAAAAAACTTATTTTTTGCATTAACATAGTTTTGAGAAAATTTAGCTGCAAATTTTCTCATTTTTGCAGATTTGGGTGTAGAATCACTTGCTAAAGCATAGGAAAGTCCTGCATCTACAATACCTATTTTTAGAGAATCTGAAAATATCAAAAAGGGAGATAAAAATTCTATAAAGTTAATTAACTTATGAACACAACTCCAAATAAAATCAGAAATTGCTCTATTAATATTTAATTTAAAGCCAAAAGGAAAAAATATTCTTATTATTATCGTTAGTATCTTGATGATTCCAAAAGATAAAAATGTTAATCCATTAATTACCGTAAAAGCCATCATTAAGAATCCAACAACCCATTTAAGTAAAGCGTAAGGTATTGTCCACCAAGGGAATTCTTTGACAGGTAATGGAGAATAAGAATCAGGACTTACGTTGAAGTATTCTGCTGTTAAATTTAATAGTAAATTGGGGTCAACTGAATAATCTATTATTGATAGAGGTGCGATGGCTAGGTGTATTATCAATAATACGAGACAAACTATAACAGGAGTATAGCTAGCGACTGCAAGTAAAACTAATCCCATTGTCTTCAGTATTTTAATAGTAAAAAAAAGAAAATTAGATGATACAGGATTGTATTTTGGAGAACGAGATTGAATAATAACATAAATAACGTATACTATTAACAACAATAGCATACCCAAAATAAGTAACAGAATAAATAAAGGAATTGCCAAAAGAGAAGCAATAAGTGGATTGAAAATCAATTCTGGTTTTTTACTGAAAAAATCGACTATAGAAGAATAAAAATAATTAAAAACAGAAAGGGATTCTAAGAGACTGAGAGGTGCAATTATACTAAAAACAATAAAATTCAATATGCATAAATTTTGTTCTAGTCGTTTAATTGATTCTATAATTATTGCTGGCCATGATCGGCTCATTTGTTTCAAGATTTTAATAAATACTAAAGCTCCGATACTTGTACTTAAATTTGGAATGACAGTGCGAATAAAAATTTTAAATTTTAGACCTTCAGGCGGAGGTGAAACTTGCCATATCACAAGGGTTACACAATAAATAATTAGGCCTAAAAGCCCTATTTCTATTGCCTGTCCAAACCATTTTTTTAAGTTCATCTTCTGTTTTGCTAATGAATACTTGATATATAATCGGGAATTATAACATTTTCAGTACAATTTTGCAACTCTCAAATCCCCACTTTTGTACCATGTACACACCAGTTCAGGACTTGCACGGGATGGGAGGTAATTGCGGTTATTCGATCGCCCAATCCCAACGCAAAACAAAAAAATGCTATAATATCAACTTTAACTCCTAAACTTGTCCAGCAAACAAAGCAGAAAGCAAAATAACACGCTCGTTATTACCTCCCCAAAAATTGCCAGATTTCGCTCCGAATTAGCCGCCTATCCCGAAGCTTTAAAAGCCCTCGACGAAATAGAAGATTGCGAGGTAAGTATCGAATATTTTTCAACCCGCTTTCGTCAGGTTTCGTTTGTGTCGCCGCGAATTCGATTCGCCGGGAATCTCAATCGCCCGCAATTTCAAGCACTATTTTACCCGTTACTGAGCCTGTTTCTAACAACTCGTGCGCAGCTTGAGCTTGTTCTAGCGGGAAAGTTTGGCTGACGTGAATTTTGAGCAAATTACGATCGCACAAACGAGCACACTGCTGCAAAATCTTTGCCTGCTGTTGCTGTTCCTCCACCAAATTTTGCAGCATCGGAGTTAACATTAACTCCAGACTAATCCGCAGATTCCGCATTCTCGCTGTTTTCAAATTGCCCAAAGCCGGATCTGGTTCCAAAATTGTTACCAAATCTCCGTAAATCTTCACAGCCGGAATAGTTTGGTAAAAAGTTTCTCCCCCGACTGTATCAAAAGCCAAATCAACTCCTTGGCCCTCAGTCCAAGCCAAAACCCGATCGACAACATCCGTATTTTTGTATAAAATAACTGAATCTGCACCTAACTGCCGTACAAACTCGGCTTTTGCTTCGGAACTAACAGTAGTGCAAACCTCAGCACCCTGCAACGAAGCCAACTGTACCGCGACGTGGCCGACACCGCCTGCACCTGCTAGAATGAGCACTTTCTGACCGGCTTGCAAGCGCCCTCGATCGTACAGCGACTCCCATGCTGTAATTAGAACTAAGGGTGCAGCCGCCGCCTCAACAAAACTTAAAGCAGCAGGCTTGATGGCGAGAAAACGTTCGTCTACAACGGCAAACTCAGCGTAAGTACCGATCGACCCGCCTAAACCCCCGTGGCAGAAAAAAACCTCGTCTCCGACTTGGACACTCTGCACCTCAGCACCGATAGCTTCTACCACTCCAGCACCGTCGCACCCCAAAACGTGAGGAGTTTTCTCGGGGTAAAATGTGCCGCGCGATCGCAACTTAGTATCTATCGGATTGATCCCCGCCGCCCGCAACCGCACCAAAACTTCAGTTTCTGTTTGTATAGTAGGGGCTGAGATATCTTGCAGTTTCAATACGGATGGGCTTCCGGGAGTTTCAAAAACGATCGCTTTCATAGCAGGGTATTAACTCTATTTTCGCCTTCACCTCCAATCCTACCTTGTATTCGTTACTCATCCGTGACGATACTTAGTTATTTTTAATAATATAGACTGCCTTTAATTCAACTGACAATTGACAGTTGACTTGGGACAGCTACCTCTATCTCGAAGTCCGAGGATTGGAGTGATGAATAATCTGATTTTAATTTCTCCCGATCGGGATTCCGGCTTTAAACCAATTCTTTCTGCTAACTACTATAATTGTCGAGCGGTGCTAATCGATGTTCGAGCTAGATTTATTTTTTTACTTTGAGATTCTTGCATACCTTCTGGGATTATCGGCGACTTTAGTCTTCGCGATCGCGATTTATCTCAAGTGGCACCGAAGGCATCCCAGTCTGCCAACTGCCGAAGAGCAACCGCAGTTGGCAGAATTACAGCCAGATTTATCTGCGAGATTGAAAATTAGGAAAAACTTGTTGATTTTCCCCAACTCAAATCTGTTGGCGATCGCTGACAGCTTCTTGGGTAAACTGTTAGGTATTGGCTACAATCTATTCTTAGCCCAGCAACAACGCCCAACTGTGAATTCTTCGCCTCTTGTAGGGCCTTCCACCAGCAAAACCGTTAGTCTGAGCATCGAGGGTTCGATCGACCAAAATGCCGATAGCCCTCCTAACGACAACCCTCCCAAAGCCACCACTTCCCCGCAATTAGAGGAAGACTTGCTAGGTGACATCCTGGCAGGTACTAATTCGCCCGGGGGGACACAATTCTTTGATACCTTAGTTCCCCACTTAGCCTCAGCACTAGGAGTTCGCAGCGCCATTGCTGCCAAATCGATTAAATCGATCGAACGCGCCGATCTAACTCCCGATAAATTACAAGTTATCAGTTTTTGGAGCGACGGACAGCCACAGCCAAACTTTGAGTGCAACACTGCCAATACTCCCGAAGCGCTGGTGTTTGAGCAGGGAATGTACTCCTGTCCAGACCGCCTCATGGAAACCTTTCCTGAAGACCGCAGACCGATCGTTACAGGTTCGCGCAGCTTCCTGGGAATCTTGCTGAAAAACTCCTACGGCGAACCTTTGGGCATTATTTGTATTTTCCACGATCGCCCCCTACTAGAATCACATCTTGCCAAATTTCAGCTAATTATTAGCATCTTTGCCGGACGGGCGGCTGCCGAATTAGAGCGACAGCGCCTAGAAGCAGCACTCTGCACCGTAGAAGCGAAATACTGCGCGCTTGTAGAACAAATGCCGGCTGTCACCTACATTTCTCCCCTCAACCGCAGCGCTGCCAAACTTTACATCAGCCCGCAAATTGAGACTTTTCTGGGTTATTCTGTAGCTGAATGGAAGGCAGACCCAGATCTGTGGCTGAAACTCGTTCACCCAGAAGACCGCGATCGCGTGTTAGTTGAAAACGCTACACAGAAATTTACCGAGGGAGAAGATATCTTTAGCGACGGGCCGCTGGTGTCAGAATACCGCGCGATCGCCCGCAACGGTAAAATTGTCTGGTTCCGCGATCGAGCGATCGCAGTTCGCGATCGAGCCAGCAACTCCGTCATCCTTCAAGGCGCAATGTTTGATATCACAGAGACTAAAGTAGCTGCCAGCGCCCTGCTAGAAAGCGAATACCGCTATTACACTTTAGCTAAAATACTGCCAGTCGGGATTTTCCGCGCCGACGCTGCGGGAGATTGTTTGTATGTCAACGAGCGATTTTTGGAGATGGCGGGACTGACTGCGCCAAAGGCATTGGGCGAAGGTTGGGCCCAAAGTTTGCATCCCGAAGACCGCGATCGCATTTTGAGCCAGTGGTATCGCGCTGTCAAAGATAAATTGCCTTGTAAGTTAGAGTACCGCTTTTGCAACGGCGACCTCACAACCTGGGTATTTTGGCAAGCAGTGCCGGAAATTGACAACAATGGAGCAGTTCTGGGCTATCTCGGCACGCTGACAGATATCAGCGATCGCAAGCAGGCAGAATTCGCGCTGCAACAAGCCGAAGAAAAATACCGCAGCATCTTTGAAAACGCGATCGAGGGAATTTTTCAAACGAGTGCTGACGGACGCTATATCAGTGCCAATCCGGCTTTAGCCAGAATTTACGGCTACGAGTCGGCAACCCAACTGATCGCAAACATCCACGATATCGAGCACCAACTCTACCTCGATCCCAACCGCCGCGTCGAGTTCTTGGGTGCGATCGAAAAACACGGTTCTGTGTCTGAGTTCGAGTCCCAAGTTTACCGCGCTGACGGAACTACTATCTGGGTTTCCGAAAACGGCCGGGCTGTTCGCGACGCTGGTGGCAATTTGCTTTACTACGAAGGTACTGTCGAAGATATCACTCTGCGGAAAATAGCTGAAGAGAAGTTAGTACACGATGCTTTGCACGATACGCTGACGGGTTTGCCCAACCGAGCTTTATTTATGGATCGTTTGGGACACGCGATCGAGCTTTCAAAACGCCGTCCCGAGGTTTTGTTTGCGGTGCTGTTTATCGATCTAGACCGCTTTAAGGTGGTTAATGACAGTTTGGGGCATTTAGTGGGCGATCGCTTGCTGATCGCGATCGCCCAGCGCCTGGAAATCTGTTTGCGGGCTGGAGATACTGTTGCCCGTCTCGGCGGCGACGAATTCGCTATTTTGCTGGAAAATATCAAAAACACCGATGATGCGATCCACATTGCCGAACGAGTGCAAGCGGAACTGGCACAGCCTTTTTACCTCAACGAATATCAAGTTTTTAGCAGTGCTAGCATTGGCATTGTTTGTTCCGGTTTGCCACAGGATCCCAACAATTTTTCCGAATTTTCTAGTCCAGGAAATCTCGTCCATGTCGATCGGGAAACTGCTTTGTCTTGCCTATCTCCCGACTCTCCTGTTCCCGTCCCATTCCGAATATTGTACGATCGACCAGAAGAACTGCTGCGAGATGCAGATGCTGCCATGTATCACGCAAAGGGATTGGGCAAAGCTCGCCACGAAGTTTTCGACTTAAGTATGCACACTCGCGCCGTCGCCCTTTTGCAACTGGAAAACGAATTGCGGCGCGCTCTAGACTCCCAGGAATTTCAGCTTTACTACCAGCCCATCGTCTCTCTAACTAGCGGTAGAATCAGCGGTTTTGAAGCGCTGCTGCGATGGTATCACCCCCAGCGCGGTTTAGTAGCTCCCGGTGAGTTTATTTTAGTAGCAGAAGAAACTAGATTGATTGTACCTATTGGTTGGTGGATGATGCGATCGGCTTGCTGTCAGATCCACGAGTGGCACGAAAAATTCCCCGCAAATCCGCCGTTGACAGTCAGCGTCAACCTTTCTAACGAACAATTTAAACAGCCGGATTTAATCGATCGCATTCGTGAGATTTTACAAGAAACTCACCTTGACCCCCGCACTTTAAAGTTAGAAATTACCGAAGGCGTGATCGTGGACAATGCCGAATCAGCCGCCGCTATCCTCTCCCAATTGAAAAATTTAGAAATTGAATTATATATTGACGATTTTGGCACAGGCTATTCTTCTTTGAGCCGCCTGCACACTTTTCCCACTGATGCCTTAAAGATCGATCGAGCTTTTGTGAGCCGCATGACTGAAGATGAAGGAAACGAAGCTATTGTACAGACTATTTTGATCTTAGCCAGTCATTTAGGCATGGATGCGATCGCTGAAGGAATAGAAACCATCGAACAGCTTAACTTGCTCAGAGCGCTGCAATGCGAATACGGACAGGGATACTTTTTCTCAAAGCCTGTAGACACCATCACAGCCACAGGTTTGATCGAAAGTCAACCCAAATGGTAATCGCGAATTGGGAATTGGGAATCGGGAATTGGGAATCGGGAATTGGGAATTAGAAGTTAAAACATTCTTCCTTCTTCCTGAATTTCCCCCCTTGGGGGGGGCATCTGACGGGTGTAGGTTTTTGGGTAAAAGCCTTATCCCATAAGAGTTTGAAATTTTAAGAGGCAAAAGCCCAAAACCTTTGCACTGTCTAGATTTGCTGGGTTTTGCCAGGGGAAAACCTACACCTGTCAGGGGGGCATGGGGGTTGACTTTTTCCTTCTTCCTTCTTCCTTCTTCCTTCTTCCTTCTTCCTTCTTCTTTAAACTTTCGCTTCCAAAGACTTGAGAAACTCCGTATTTACGCCCGACTCCCGAGTCATAGCAATTTTTCCAGTACGAGCAATTTCCTTAATCCCAAATCTATTTAGAACCTGGACGATCGCCACCATCTTACCCGGATCTCCGACAACTTCCAAAGTCAGCGTATCATCACCAATATCCACCACTCGCGCTCTAAAAATCTGAGCTAACTCAATGATCTCCGATCGCGTCCCGCTAGCCGCATTAACTTTCAGCAACATCAACTCCCGTTCCACACAGGGAATTTCCGTTATATCCTGAACTTTCAGCACGTTAATTAACTTGTACAGTTGCTTGGTCAACTGCTCGATAATCTGGTCATCTCCCGGTACAACCATCGTAATCCGAGACACACCCACTTGCTCAGCCGGGCCGACGGCTAGACTTTCAATATTAAAACCCCGACGCGCAAACAAACCAGCAATTCGAGTGAGGACACCCGCTTCATCTTCAACTAAAACCGAAAGAGTGTGTTTCATTTCTCCAAAAAAAGACGCATTTTGTGCAATTCTACTGTCGCCCATTCGCCTTTTAGCAGAAGTGCACGCCCATTGAACCTGCCTTAGACATTTTATCCCGAGTTATTGGCCCTTCATGTCCGAGAAAAAAGCTCTTGATAAATTTCGCTTTTACCGCAGTCTCGATCCCCCTAAATCCCCCTTAACAAGGGGGACTTTGATAGCACTCCTGTCCCCCCCTTCTTAAGGGGGGTTAGGGGGGGATCGGCTCGATCTCAACCTTAAACCCGCCCCAACCCGGTACTGACGGCACCCGATCCAAGTTTTTTGTGTACGAACGTACACAATTACTCGATGGCAGAAAAAACTCTTCAAGTCTGGTGGCTGACGAAAACTGCAATTTTGACACCAATTGGTGACAAAACTGCGAAGTACCAAGCCACCATAACTTACATAAAAACCCGGTGTTGCAGCGACGGCATCTGGCGGCGGACTTGTTCTAATCGATCGGGATTAATCTCTGCGATCGCCACACCCGGTTCCTCTCCGGCATCCGCCAAAACCGCACCCCAAGGGTCTACAATCATCGCGTGACCGTGAGTTTGACGGCGGCCGTAGTGGTGTCCAGTCTGCGCTGGGGCGATCGTATAACAAGTATTCTCGATCGCCCTCGCTTGCAACAAAACCTTCCAATGATCCTTGCCAGTGTAAGCAGTAAACGCCGCCGGCACGAACAAAACATCAGCACCCTTGTGCGACAAATGCCTGTAAACTTCCGGGAACCGCACGTCATAGCACACCGAAAGTCCCAGCGTCCCCAACTCCGGCGACACATAAACCGGCGGCAAATCTTCACCAGCTTTCACCGTGTTTGATTCCCTGTAAGTAATCCCGTCTGGCACATTCACATCAAACAAATGTACTTTTTTGTACCTTGCCACTTCGCTACCGTTTGGGTCTACTAGCAAGCAAGTATTGTATACCTTCCCCCCATCCGTCGGCACGGGAAATCCGCCGCCCAGAATCGTCACCTGGAACCGCTGGGCCATGGTTTTGAGGAATTTTTCGCTTTGGAGTCCGATCGCCTCTGCTTGAGCAATCTTCTCCTCCTCTTCTCCCATAAACGAGAAATTTTCTGGTAAGGAAACTAACTCCGCACCCCGACGCACTGCCAGGTCGATTAATTCCTCTGCCTGCACCAAATTTTTTTGCAGGTCAGGCAAGCTAGTCATTTGAATTGCTGCGGCGAGATAAGACTTCATCGATTCACAATATTAGTCATTAGTCAGTTGTCAGTTGTCAGTTGTTAGTTGTTAGTTGTTATTGGTTCTTGGTTCTTGGTTCTTGGTTCTTAGTAGCTATGCCCCATGCCCCATGCCCCATGCCCCATACCCTATGCCCCATGCCCCATGCCCTATGCCCCATGCCCTATGCCCACTTCATGTTACTGAGAAAGTCTATAGAGTTTGAGAGTTTTGATGTTTGAGCTTTAAATTAACCTTTAACTCATCACTCAAAACTCAAAACTCTCAACTTTTTTGCCCTAATTTTTGAGACCTAATTCCGGTCAAATCTTAAGGCATCGGATGGAAAAGCAAGTCAGGGAAAAAGCGGTTAAATTCAATCAAACCCGCAGCTTGAATAGAGAACCAAAGTGCTGCCAATACTGGTGCGCTTGAAAGAAACTTGAGAAAATATTGCATGAATTCTGCTCCTGAAAATTCGAGACAGTTGGTAATTGCCGATCGCTCGGTAAGACACTAATTGCTAACTTGCAGTTAATCGATTAACTGTTAGCTATTAGCCTTGGCTCCATTTCCCTATTTTAGCGGGGGGAAACAGTAATTTCGTCGTCCTTGGCAAACATTTCACCAGTGGTGATTTCTTTGAGTGCTGCCAGAGGCCACAAAAAGCCAGTCAGCATACAGGAGATTGCCACAGGAACGTCGATAATAATCTCTTTTTCCTCTGGAGTTGCAGATTTTTTGGCAATTTGCAGATAAGCGCGGCCTACCCAACCAATCCAACCAGCAATATACAAGAACAGCACGCTAGGAATCAAAAAGTCGCCAGCCTTGTCCAAGCTGCCGTCTACGATTAAGTGCGGGTATCCTTCCGGGCCGCACATAGCTTGAGAATACATCTCGAATCTTGCCTTGGCAGATGCCGGATCGCCATTGGTAGAACGTGCATTTTTAGCCAGTTCCTTGAATTCGGGAGAGTCCTTGCACGGCACTAAATTGTAAGCCGAAGCAACTGGAACAAAACTGATCCACAGACTAACCACTAAAATTGCAGCAAACAATCGTCGCATGAAATTGTTTCCTTTTGTTACAAAACAATAAGTTTTTGTACAAGCATTTCAACTTGCCGATCGCGAATCCAGATTACCGCACTTGCTGAGGGTGTAAAGTCTCCATCATAGAGGCGGCAAAGCCCAAAAGAATGAGGGATTCGGGTTTCATAGGTCAGTGCGAGAGCTTAGTAATACCGCTAGGATATTCCACAGCTTGCATTATAATTCGATCGCCTCCGACCCACTCCAACGGCTGGCAAATATCCGCAAGCAATAACCTGAGAACAGATCGAGCCGGGGGACTTGCGCCGAATTCGTTAAGCTAGCAATAGCTAACCTATCAAATAAAATTACCAGTTAATGGCAACCATTTTCGCGATCGAAACAAGTTGTGACGAAACAGCAGCAGCAATTGTTAAGAATCGTCAAGTTTGCAGCAATGTTGTAGCATCACAAATTAAAATCCACGAGCAGTACGGTGGGGTAGTCCCGGAAGTGGCTTCGCGGAGTCACCTAGAAATGCTAAATCAGGTAATTGCCCAGTGTCTGAGTGAAGCCAACCTGAGTTGGTCAGAAATTGACGGCATTGCAGCGACTTGTGCCCCCGGTTTAGTAGGTGCATTGTTAGTCGGGCTGACAGCGGCGAAAAGCTTGGCAATAGTCCACCAAAAACCTTTTTTAGGCGTCCACCACCTCGAAGGGCACATCTACGCTTCTTACCTAATCGAACCAGACTTGCAGCCGCCGTTTTTGTGCTTGTTAGTTTCCGGGGGACACACCAGTTTAATTTATGTTAAAGATTGCGGCGTTTACGAAACAGTCGGACAAACGCGCGACGATGCGGCGGGCGAAGCTTTTGATAAAGTCGCCAGACTGTTGCAGCTAGGATATCCCGGCGGGCCGCTGATGGACAAATTGGCCGCCCTGGGAAATCCCCAAGCATACCCCCTACCTGAAGGCAGAATTTCCCTACCTGGTGGCGGATATCATCCCTACGACAGCAGTTTTAGCGGGTTGAAAACAGCAGTTTTGCAATTAGTGCAGAAACTCAAAAAACTAGATATTAATGCCGGTGGCGAAGGCGTCTTGGCTGCCTCTACAATTAATGATATTGCGGCGAGTTTTCAAGAAACAGTAGCGAAGGGTTTAACCAAAAGGTCGATCGACTGTGCGCTAAATTTCGGACTCACTACCATAGTAGTCGGCGGCGGAGTCGCAGCCAACAGCGGACTCCGAAAACATTTACAAGCAGCCGCAGTTAAGCACAACTTGCGAGTATTGTTTCCCCCATTAAAATATTGCACGGACAACGCAGCAATGATCGGCTGTGCGGCGGCAGAACACTTTCAGCGAGGACACACATCACCGCTAACATTGGGAGCCAATTCGCGGATGGCTGTTAGCGATATCATGGAACTGTACAATCTGAATGTTGATGCTTAGATCCGACGTACAGTTGAAACCGCGTCTGTACAAAGGAAGTATTTGTAGGGTGTGTCGCCCTCAAAAATGCCTAAAAGTCGATCGCAAATCTTGTAGCGACGAACCTTATACCATATTTGATGCAACAAACTCGAAAATTTATGGTAGCAAAATTTTTTATAAATTAGAACTCTTGCAAAAGTCAAATTTACCCCCCTTAGTCCCCCCTTATCAAGGGGGGAAACAAGAATAATCTTACCCCCTCCCCTGATTCAAGGGGAGGGTTGGGGCGGAGTGCTTTGTATTTTTGCAAGAGATAAATTGTACCAAGTGCGTCGCCATAAGATTGTCGATATTTGTTTGGGAATGTTTGAGGGCGACACACCCTACGACTCTCAACTGTCAACTGTCAACTCTTTCTTAAATCATGAAAATCCGCGACGCAGTAGAAAGCGATTTATCCGCAATTGTCCAAATATACAATGCAGCAATACCGGGGAGAATGGCCACAGCAGATTTAAAACCAGTCTCAGTCGAAAGCCGCCTCGCATGGTACAGAGAACACTCGCCCTATTCTTTGCCGATTTGGGTAATGGAATCAGAAAAAAAAATCGTCGGCTGGCTGAGTTTTCAGCTTTTCTACGGACGCGCCGCCTATCAGCATACCGCAGAAATTAGCATCTACGTCGCGCCCGATCGCCAAAGCTGCGGAATTGGACAAAAATTATTGCAATCGGCAATTGCGCGGAGTCCAGAATTGAGACTTAAAACCCTGATGGCAATAATTTTTGCTCACAATCAGCCGAGTCTAACGTTGTTCCAGAAATTTGGGTTTCAGCAGTGGGGATATATGCCGCAAGTCGCCGAACTTGATGGCGTTGAAAGAGATGTGATAATTTTGGGTTTGCGTTGTTTGTAGGGACTGATATCAATTCCGGCTGCGCCGTCAGGTGACAAGCGAGGAGACGGCAGTGCCGTCTCCCTACAATTGATCGCGGTAGGGACACGGCACTGCCGTCTCCTCCGTCTCCATTGATCTGAATGTTTGCTCAATCTGCTAAAATTGTAATTTCATCCAAAGATGCGATCGCCACATCAGCCTTTTCCAAATGACTAACCTGGGCATTCCCCCAACAAATCCCGATGCAGCCAGCCGCGCCAGCATCTTTCCCCATCTGAATATCACCCGCCGAATCTCCCACCATCAAAGTTTCTGCGGGATTTACTCCCAGTCTTTCACAAGCTAACAAAAATAGTTTCGGATCGGGTTTATTCAGATGTACAGAATCTACACCCATTTCTAACTGAATATATTCGCTTAATTGGTGAGCTTTCACAAGTTTTTCTACCGCTTTTGTTGTCGCAGCCGAAAGAATTCCTAGTTTCAAGCCAGCTTCAGACAGAGATTTTAATACTTCCAAACTGCCAACAAACAAAGGAGAAGGTGGACTACTTTTTAACATTTGGTCGGCTTCATCAAAAGCGCGTTGAGCAATAGTTAAAGATTCTATCCATCCTCTGCCAGTTTCCGCGATATATCCTGCCGCCACAATTTCGTTTTCCCGGCGGCTACCGACTGCTAGCAAGCCCGTGGGGTCGATTTTACCAACTTCGATGCCGAAAGCCATTTGTAATGGCTCTCCAACGCCTGGGATTTGAGCATCTACGAGGCGCGATCGTTTCAGCCCTAAATGTCTCAAAAATTCTTGAGAATCCTCTAGAGTACCATCTTTGTCAAAGATTACGGCTTGAATATTAGAGAAGCTAATGCCTCGACATTTAATAGTTACCAAGAATCAAAACTCCTTAATTTTTGTATTTTATTGTATTGTCTCATATTGTGCTATTTTTGGCAATTGTTTTTAGATCGGACGTACGGTTGCAACCGCGTCTATATCAACGATGTCTGAGATTAGACGGCGGTTGAAACCGCGTCTACACAAACGATGTCCGCCTCCGCGGACTGAAGAAAACAAGGTAATTTTAACCGGCATTCTTCAACCCGCACTAGAAGGGTTTTGTTTGTATAGACGCGGTTTCAACCGCCGACTCTTATGTCCAAGATTATTTAAGATATTCCCGCTAGCTCCGCAATGATTAATGCGAGTTGAACAGGCTTCACAGGCTTAGCAATATGCTTGTTGAAACCTGCATCGATCGCCTTTTGCCGTTCTCCATCGCTAGCATAAGCAGTAAGCGCAATGGCTGGAATATTTCCACCAGCTTCGGCATCAAGAGATCGCACTTGTTCCATCAAAGAATATCCATCTTCTTCTGGCATTCCAATATCAGATATCAGCACGTCATATTTGTCAAGGTTTTCCTTCAAAGCCGCGATCGCCTCTTTTGCAGATCCCACCGTCAGCACCTCGGCGCCGTAGTCTTCTAGCACAAATTTCAATAACTCACGGGTATCGGCATCATCATCTACGCTTAAGATTTGCAAGCCTTCAAGGCAGCGGTTACTATCTTTCAATGTGTTTAGGGGTAGTGTAAATACAGTTGGCTGCAAATTACTAGGTTGTATTGATTCTTGGGCTATTAAAACTAGCGGCAACCTCAAAATTATCGTAGTTCCTTGTCCTTCACCCGGACTATCCGCCCGCACTGTTCCCCCATGCAACTCTACTAGATGACGCACGATCGACAAACCTAATCCTAGCCCTTGATTAGCCTTGGTAGTGCTGGAATCTCCTTGATGGAAACGATCGAATATATACGGCAAAAATTCTGCCAGAATGCCTTTTCCGGTGTCGCTGACTCGAATTTGAGCATGACTGTCGATCGCCTCTAAGACAATTTCCACTCGTCCACCCGATGGGGTAAACTTAATCGAGTTAGATAGCAGATTCCATAGGACTTGTTGCAACCTGTCAGCATCGCCTAAAACCGTCGCAGAACTCAACTGAGCAACCATTTGGATGTTTTTGGCATCCGCTGATAATTGAACCCCGTCGATCGCATTTTGCGCCACCACCACCAGATCGATCGGACTAATATCGAGATGAAGCTTACCGCTCGTAATCCGGGAAATATCCAGAATATCTTCAATTAACTGATTTTGGGCGATCGCACTCCGCTCAATCACCTCTAGGGCGCGACTAGCCGTTGCTTCATTCAGCTTGCCAGAGCGCAGCAATTTTGCCCATCCCAGGATCGGAGTTAGGGGGTTACGGAGTTCGTGGGAGAGATTTGCCAGAAATTCATCTTTAGCACGGTTGCTGGTTTCTGCTTGTTGACGGGCTGACTTCTCCTGCATCAATAGCTGCGATCGCTCTATCTCAAACTGTCTGCGATCGGTGATATCCTCGATCGACAACAAAATCATTAAACCTTGGTCTTCGCGTTGCAGTTTACAAGCATTCAGCAGCATAGTTTTCTGCCCAATCTGCTCAAATACGTGATCTAACTCAAAGTTTTGAAGCTGAACATCACTCACCAGAATATCTTCCAAGATCGATCGCAGTTTCGGGATATTCCATTGCCCATTTCCCAATTCAAACAGCGAAAATTCCGCTGTTTCTGGGGATGAAACCTGAAATGTTTCATAGAAACATCGATTGGCAGTGTTCACTTGTAAATTAGCATCCAGCACGACTAAAGGTATTTGAACAGTTTCGACGATCGTTTCAGCATAATTTCGGGCCAACTCTAAGGTTTTGGCACTACGTTTCAGAGCATCAATATCGATCCAAACCATTACCACACCGTCAATCAGGTTTTCCGTCGTGCGATAAGGACGAATGCGGAGGTTGTACCAATATCCCGCTAGAGTTTGGACTTCTTGTTCTTTCGTCTGGAGAGTATCAATCACCTCCAAAATCATTGCTTCCAAATTAGGAACATCAAGAGAGGAACGAATATCGCTAAAAGGTCGTCCAATATCTGTAGTAATCAGATTAAAAAGTTGCTTTGCCATTGGCGTAAAGCGTCGAATCTGTAAATCATTTGTCAGGATTAAAATCGGGATATTGATACTACCAAGCAAATTTATTAAGTCATTATTGACCTGGTGTTGTTCAATATTTCGACTGCGAAGTTCCTCATTAGTGGTGATCAGTTCCTCGTTGGTAGCTTGAATCTCTTCTTTGGCAGTTTCTAGTTCCTCGTTGGTGCTTTGCAACTCCTCGTTGCTCGATAGGATTTCTTCGTTGGCAACTTTGATATCTTGGTTGAGATTTTCCTGCTCATGAATTACCGCTTGCAGATGCGCTTGAGCCGCAAGTTTTTCTTCGTTAGCGGTGACAAGCGTCTGCCTCAGCCGCACAATCTCAGCCTCTAAATCACCAGGCTCCAAACTCTCAGAATTGACGTTATTGAGGTTAATCGCAGTGGGTAAAGCTTCTTCAAATAGAATCAACAAGTAGCGTGATTCGACTGTCGCAGGCTGGAACGGAATCACCTCAAGATTGACGAGACTCGATCGATCGCCCGTTTCCACCCCGATCCCTTCTTTTCTGACAATTACGTTCTGCATCAGTGCCTGATAAATTGCAGTGCGAAGCTCGATCAGCAAGCCTTTCCTTGCCATTGTCAGCAAGTTTAAGCTGGGAATCCCTGGTGTCAGTCTCAAGTAAGCATTGGTGTCTCCCCGCACTTGCAGAATGTTCATCTGTTCGTTGACAACCACACCTGCTGGGGCATAGCGATTCAAAATCAGTTGGTCTGTGTATCGCTGTAAGTCAAATGAATCTGGATCGTTTTCATTCATTTGCTCAGATTCATCTACTTTAGCGACGGGATAAGAACTCGTCGAAAACGAAAATATCGGACTATTTTCAGTCAATTTTTTAGCATAAATTTTGCACTTTGTGTGTACTGAATCAAATAAGGATGAGAATTTTCCGATACTCTCAGAAGTGCCTAATAGGAGAAAGCCAGTCGGGTTAAGACTGTAATGAAAAATCGGAATCACTCGTTTTTGCAACGGCTCTGCTAAGTAAATCAGCACATTGCGACAGCTAATTAGATCGAGATTGGAAAAAGGCGGGTCGCTGCCTAAGTTTTGTCTGGCAAATATACACAGCTCGCGGACTGTTTTGTTGATTTTATAGCCTCCTCCTTCCACCAGAAAGAAGCGAGCCCGGCGCTCTGCTGAAACGTCGATCATCTGGTTTTCTAAGTAGAAGCCAGACCTTGCTTTGCTAATCGCCGCTTCGCTAATATCTGTGGCAAAAATCTGGATCTGTGGTAGGGGAGCTCGATCGCTCAAAAACTCTAACAAACAAATCGCGATCGAGTAAACTTCTTCTCCAGTGGAACATCCCGCCACCCAAATCCGGATGGGAATTTCTGCCGATTTATTTTGGGTAATCGTGGGAAAAACCAGCTCTTTTAACTGTTCAAAGGCTTCTGGATCGCGAAAAAAACTGGTGACGTGGATCAGGATTTCTTGATACAGAGCATGGACTTCAGCCGGATAGTCTCGCAGATATTGGGCGTAATCTGCCAATCGTTCCAGCTTGTATAACAGCATCCGTCGCTGGATGCGTCGATCGACCGTAGCGACTTTATAGTGGGTAAAATCAACGCCTGTGGTCGATCGCAACAGTCCCAAAATAGTTGCCCGGACATCACTTTGTTCGGGTGATACTGCAACCGCGATCGTCGATATCGGGCAAGAAATCCAGGGATTGCCACTGAGATTTGCCAATTCCTGAGCAATTTGTTGAGGGGGCAGAACGAAGTCTACATCACCTGTGGCAACTGCGGTATTCGGCATACTATCGAATTTTGCCGAGGCTTCGCATTGAGCAAATGTCAAGCCACCGGCTGCTTTGATTGCCTTGATTCCCAGCGAACCGTCTCCGTCTCCCCCGGATAATATTATGGCGATCGCCTTGTGTCCGCGATCGACAGCCAAGGACACCAGAAACGCATCTCCCGGCATATATTTTCCATAAACTTTCTCGCGGGGTGTAAGTTTCAGCACCCCTTCCACGAGAGTCATCTTAGTGTTAGGCGGAATTATATATACTTGATTTGGCTCTACAGTCGTGCCGTCTTCCACCTGACTAACAGGCATTTCTGTCTTTGTGGCGAGGATTTCGCTTAACAGGCTTTTGTAATTGGGATCGAGGTGCTGAATTAGCACAAATGCCATGCCCGTATCGGCAGGTAAGTGGCCCAGAAACTCTGTGAATGCTTCTAGCCCTCCGGCTGAGGCGACAATCCCAACGATGGGAAACGGGGCTTCTACTGTGTTTTGCTCTGCCTCGTCGATCGCCGATGGTGCGATCGATTCGGGTATATTTGTCTCGGAGGTGCTCATAGAAATCTCCTGAAAAACCCCGTATTTGTCAATCAGGGCTGTTTAATTTTCTGTAGGGGCGGTGCCCCCGTGCCCGCCCTATTCCTGTAGGGGCGGTGCCCCCGTGCCCGCCCCATCCCTGAAACACCTACAAAATAGTGGATGAGGAGAGGAGGGTAGGCACGCACCGTCCACTACCCCTACAAATTTTCTCAATCTCTTTGTTAACAGAAGATCGATTGACTCATATTCTTTCTTTGTAAAAATTTACTTAAAAAAAAAGAGGGTATACCCTCCTTAATTAATAACATTGACATACTCCCCGTCGTAAACGAGCGGGGATTCTTGACACTTCATCGGATGATGCAACGCCCGGTTGTCTTACTCTTCCTCCATGTCCGTTTAGAGTCGTGGCAATGCCCTATCCCGACTATATGTATCGTTTTGTTTTAACTAACAATACTTTTGTTTTGCTTCCAGGTTGGATTATAACCATTGCCCTTCAGTCTTTCCCTATTTCTTGAGCAGTCCCGGTTTCAACTCTGATGAGTATATATCGCTGCACTATACGGCGGGGATTTCAACCACCTACATTCTGGCACAAAGCCGTCCTGGAAGGACGGGGCTTCAAACCCAATTTCTTGGTGATGCCGATATTATTCGACTGTCACCGGAGGTATTTCTGAGGATACCTCTAATGTTGCTTCGGGTGTAGCTTCCGTAACTGGTTCGGATGTAGCTTCCGTAACTGGTTCGGATGTAGCTTCCGTGACTGGTTCGGGTGTAGCTTCCGTGACTACTTCGGGTGTAGCTTCCGTGACTGCTGCGGTTGTTTCTTCCGGCAAATCTTCTTCCATTGCTGAGGGCACATCTTCGAGTATTTCATCGGAGAGTTCATCGGCATCAGTTGAATCAGCAGGAACTTCTATCCCAGCTTTAGCTTGCTTTTGGGCCAGCATTTTTTCACGGAACTTAGCAGCCATTTCCTCAGCTTTCTCGTATACCAATTCACGATTTTTGACCATCGCCCCAGGCTCCGGTTCCAACTGTTTGGTGGAGAGAGAAATCCGGCCTCTTTCGGCATCCAAGTCAATGATCATCACCTTCACTTCGTCGTTGACATTAAACACGCTATGAGGCGTATCGATGTGATCGTGCGAAATTTCCGAGATGTGTAGCAAGCCGCTGACGCCGCCGATGTCGATAAAAGCACCGTAGGGCTTGATACCGCGTACTGTACCGATGACCACTTCCCCGACTTCGAGGCGGTTCATCTTGCGCTCAACTAAGGCGCGACGATGACTTAATACTAGGCGGTTGCGGTCTTCGTCTACCTCTAAGAATTTCAAGGGTAATTCTTCGGCGACTAATTCTTCCTTCGGTTTGCGGGTGCTGATGTGAGAACCGGGAATGAAGCCTCGCAACCCTTCTATTCTCACCAGTGCGCCGCCACGGTTAGTGGCAAATACTTGCGATCGAACTGTAGCGTCTTCTGCTTGCAGTTGTCGCACTCTTTCCCAGGCGCGCATATACTCAATGCGTCGAATGGACAGGGTTAATTGTCCGTCTTCATTTTCATCGGTGAGGATGAAAAATTCTCTGGTTTCGTTTGATTGCAATACCTCTTCAGGGCTTTCGACTCGATTGATCGACATTTCCTGAATGGGAATGTACGCTGCTGTTTTAGCACCGATATCAATCAGAGCGCCCCTCGGTTCTATACTAAAAACTGTACCCGCTACTACATCGCCGGGGCTAAAGTGATAGTCATATTTATCAAGTAAGGCCGCAAAATCTTCGTGAGTAAAGCCGATGTCTTTGACTGTGGTTTTGGTATTGACCATGCGAATAGTTTCCTAGGATTTCTCTCCTTCATGTTTTTCGTTTGCAGGCAGATACTAGAGATTTTGCTGAAAAAGTGGTTAACTTCTTGCAAAATCTTTTACGAAAGTCAGTTTTTGCCAACTTTTGCCCGGTGCAACCGTACACCGGCGCTTGCCATTGCTCTTAATTCCAACTCTGTGTTAAAGCGTTTGATTTTTAACATTCAGAGTCCAGTGGATTATTATACCTTATCGGCATACTGCTTTTAAATTAATTTAGGGTAGGGATACGGCATTGCCGTGTCCTGAGTTGCCTGAGAAGCATCCGGACACGGCAGTGCCGTGTCCCTACCCGATGGATTATTTTAGGGTAGGGATACGGCATTGCCGTGTCCTGAGTCAACTGAGGGTGCAACCGGAATTGACATAACGCAGGATTCCTGGTTTGCTCGATCGCACGACTCATCCGGTTCCGACAAATCCGATTCATTTTCTGGCCCAGTTTCTGGGCACAAAGCTGCGTCAAGGGGACTCTGAAGGTGATTCAGGGTATCGACAAAATCTCGAATGCCCCGAAATTGCCGATATACAGAGGCGAAACGGACATAAGCGACTTCGCTGAGTGGCCGCAAATGTAATAATACTAATTCTCCAATGTTAGAACTCGTGACTTCCCGGAGCGATCGACCTTGCAGTTGGGCTTCGATTTCTTCTGCGAGGGTTTCGAGCTGTCCCGAAGACAAACCTGTTTTTTCGCAGGCCCGAACCAGTCCTCTGACTAATTTTGACCGATCGAAAGATTCGCGCTTCCCGTCCCGCTTAATCACCGTAATCGGCACAAATTCTATGCGTTCGTAAGTTGTGAAGCGGTGCTGACAGCTCAAACATTCGCGCCGCCGACGGATGCTTTGACCAGATTCGGCTGAACGCGATTCGAGAACGCGGCTATTTGTGTGTTGGCAGGAGGAACAGCGCATGATTGCTGATTTTAACAGGTGTTGCCAGCAAATTGCCATTCATCTAACCGCCCGGGGGTCTGATGAATAGCTGGACTAGAAAAATTACTGAGGATACAGTGCTGAGGATGTGTCTCAACTTGAGCTAAAACCTAGTTCTAGACTGCTGTTTGATGGCTAGGCCCGATCCCCCCTAGCCCCCCTTAGGTCGGGGGGACAAGAGTGTCTTGCGTCCCCCCACTATCCGGGAGGACAGCAGTTTTATCTTTCGTCCCCTGACTATCGAGGGGGCGGAAATTCTCTCAAAGTCCCCCTTCTTAAGGGGGATTTAGGGGATCGAGACTCTGCTATAAACAAGAGATACAAAGGTTTTGAGGCCATTGTTGACACCCCTTGGCTGCCAGCGTATAGCTAATTATTTGCCAATCCGGGGTGGTTCCCGAAAGGCTATCGCAAAAAATAGTACACCTAAGGCTAAAGCCAGAATCAAAATGTAAGCAACGCTTTCCATGTTAAATTTTCCCTATCTTCCCTTGCCGTATTATTTTATCAGAAAATTGGGTTGAAAACCCCGTCCCGATCGGACGACTTTTTTACATTGTTAAGTAAAATAACAAATCCATCTTAACAAATGAATATGGTAGAATAACTAGACCAGACAAGATGTAAAAACCTACCCCCGGACTGGGGGAAAGTCTACGCCCAAAACATTTTTGAGGAGATATGACTACGCAGCTAGGCTGCAAATGTAGTCAGCCTGGGAACCCACGCTTGCGCGGGATATTTTGACAGAAATGTCTTAAGAATCCCCGTACCTTAAGGTCGGGGAGTGTCAATAACTAAAAAAACCCGGTTTCTTCAAGAAACCGGGTTTTTGTGCACCGGGGAAGTTTCCCGATGTACTCTTCGGCGGCAGAAAACTAGATAGATTCTTCTCTTCTTGTGCTCTTGTCGCCCAGTTTTTGGAACAAGCCCCACTCGACTTGTTCTTCCAGGTCAGCCTCAACTCCAGCAAACACGTCGCGGAAAATAGTCCGAGAACCGTGCCAGATATGGCCGAAGAAGAACAGCAAAGCAAAGCAAACGTGTCCGAAAGTAAACCAACCGCGAGTTGAAGTACGGAAAACACCGTCAGAATTCAAGGTTTCGCGATCGAATTCAAATACTTCACCCTGTTGGGCGGCGCGAGCAAACTTCTTAACATCTAAAGGATTCTTAAAAGTTTGACCGTTCAGTTCGCCACCGTAGAAGCTGACAGTAACTCCGCTTTGTTCAAAGCTGTATTTTGATTCAGCACGGCGGAAGGGGATGTCAGCGCGAACGACCCCATCTTTGTCCGTCAAAATTACTGGGAAAGTTTCAAAGAAGTTCGGGAGGCGTCGTACCGACAATACCCGACCTTCGTTGTCAGTAAATACTGCATGGCCCAACCAAGTTTTAGCAATACCGTCGCCGTTGACCATCGCGCCAGCACGGAACAAACCACCTTTAGCAGGAGAGTTGCCCACGTAGTCGTAGAAAGCCAATTTTTCGGGAATTTGCTCGTAAGCTTGTTGGAAGCTTTGACCGGCGGCCAAGCTAGCTTGAGCTCTGCGATCGATCTCTTGTTGGAAATAGTTGCCGTCCCACTGATAGCGAGTCGGGCCGAAAAGCTCGATCGGAGTAGCAGCAGAACCGTACCACATCGTACCCGCAACCACGAAAGCTGCAAAGAACACAGCAGCAATACTGCTAGAAAGTACAGTTTCGATGTTACCCATCCGCAGGGCTTTGTAAAGACGTTCCGGCGGCCGCACAGTCAAGTGGAACAAACCGGCAATTACGCCGACTACACCCGCTGCAATGTGGTGAGCGACGATGCCACCGGGATTGAACGGATCGAAGCCTTCAGGGCCCCAAGCAGGCGCCACTGGTTGGACGTGACCGGTCAAGCCGTAGGGGTCGGAAACCCACATTCCCGGGCCAAAAAGTCCGGAAAGGTGAAATGCCCCGAAGCCGAAGCACAGCAAGCCGGAGAGGAACAAGTGAATGCCAAACATTTTTGGCAAGTCGAGGGCTGGTTCGCCGGTGCGAGGATCTCTGAAGAGTTCCAAATCCCAGAATACCCAGTGCCAGACTGCTGCTAAAAACAGCAAACCGGAGAGGATGATGTGAGCAACAGCAACGCCTTCAACAGACCAGAAGCCCGGATCGACGTTAGTTTCGCCGGTGAGGCTCCAACCGCCCCAAGAACCGGTGACTCCTAAGCGAGCCATGAAGGGTAGCACGAACATCCCTTGACGCCACATCGGGTTAAGAACTGGGTCTGTGGGGTCAAAAACTGCTAGTTCGTAAAGGGCCATTGAGCCGGCCCAACCAGCCACGAGGGCAGTGTGCATTAAGTGTACAGAAATCAATCGACCTGGGTCATTTAAGACGACTGTGTGTACGCGATACCAGGGTAGTCCCATTGACTGCGGTTCTCCAAGGTGTAAGTGATGATGTCTATTTTGACGGAAAAATCAGATTCTCAATGCCGTGCAGTTACCTGCGGGCTGTAAATTCTGACGAGTGCCGAATCCTTTCTACCGCTTCTAAAAACCTACAGAAATCTGTAAATCAAACTTAGCGGTCTATGTTTAGCCTAGATCAAGTGCTATAAGCTTCCTGATTGCTCAGGTTGGCCTAATCTTCCCAGTTAGAGACTGCCCTTATTAGCAGAGGACTTCCATATTTGATTTTTTGATGATTAATTTGTGCCAAGTGTGTTTCTGTGGTTTTCATGCCCAGTCAGCTTTAGCAACCCGCACCAATCAAGCGTTTTTCCAGTTTATAACGATTTATTGCTCGGCGATCGTCAAAGTCTGAAAAATCTAGACAAGTCTAGATTTTTCGGCTACTGTTTTAAACCCTCACAGGGGTGGAGGCATAAAAATGAAAGTTATTTAAAGAAGTGTATCGAGTGTTAGAACCGATTGCAATATGTTCGGCCTTACATTAATTGCGGGTTCTCGATTTCGCAGCGGGTGGCGATCGTCCCGAGGCGTTCGAGGACTTGCTCGGCATCGATCAGTCTGGTGAGGGTGACGCTGCCGATATTTTTTGCCGGATCTGCGGGATCTGGAGGGGCACAGGGTTTGACTTCTACCATGAGCACGGCGTCTTCTACGCGGTAGAGCCACATTTTTTCGTTGCGATCCAACAGGGAGAGCTTGAGCTGTTGGATGTCTGGCTGGCGCCTCCAGCCGGCTGCTGTCCACTCGCCGCCAACTCCCCAGACGCGCCCCACTTTCCAGCCGTCGGATAAAAAGAAATATTTCATTTGCTGTGTGCGCTTGTTAATTATTTTTTTGTTATAGCATTCGGCCGAAGCAAGAAGGAAGTTATGTTAGGGTGCCGAGTGCGGGTACAATAATGTGGCGATCGCCTACTTAAGAATTTTCCCCTGCGATCGGCATCCTACTGACTGACTTACAAAGAAACCGGGTGTCGAGTTTCCCGATCGCAAGTTACCTGTTGTAAAGGAATCTTCACAACGAATTCTGTCCCTTTACCGGGAGCAGAAATACAACTAATTTGACCGCCGTGTTGTTCGACAACAATTTGGTGACTGATAGATAAACCCAATCCCGTGCCACTCCCTACAGGTTTTGTGGTAAAAAACGGGTCAAACATCTTTTTTACCACTGCTTCACTCATGCCAATACCGTTGTCAGCAATCCGAATCACTGCGAATTGACTGGGAGAATTTTCGGGAGTAATTGTCGCTGACAACTGATTGTAAGCTCTTGCTGCTTTGCCTTTGCCAACTCCCGAACATTCTGCTGTTTCCAGCTCAGTATGAATCTCTATTTTGGGGTAAGGTTGAGTTTCTAGGGCATCAATGGCATTATTTAGCAAACTGGCAAACACCTGATTCAACTGACTGCTGTAACAGGGAACTTCCGGCAGGTTGCCGTAGTTTTTTATTACTTCAATCTCTTGAGAAATAATGCTGCTTCCGCTTTTTTTGCTAACACCTTTACCTCCCGCTCGGTGCTGGACGAATAGTAAAGTGTGATCGAGATTTTGATTGATATCTACTTCTTTGATGCCGGATTCGTCGAGCTTTGTGAAAAACTTTAACGATTCAACAATTTGTTGGATGCGCGATGCTCCAGACTCGATTGACTGCATTAGCCGCGACCAATCTTTTTGCAAAAAATCTAAATCTATACTCTCAGCGAGTTGTTGTATTTCGGCTCCGGGTTCTGGATATTTGTTTTTGTAAAGTTCCAGGAGGTTGTTTAAATCTTGGAAATAGTGGCGGGCTGGATTGATATTGCCCAAAATAAAACTATTGGGATTGTTAATTTCGTGGGCAACTCCTGCTACCATTCTCCCGAGACTTAACATTTTTTCCGTTTGAATCAGTTGGGATTGGGTGCGTCGGAGATTGTCTAATGTTAATTTTAATTGAGTAGCTTTTTCTCGTTCCCGCAGTTCGCTTTTTCGCAGTTCCAGTTCGGCTTGTTTGACAGCGGTGATGTCGCGGCTGACAGATAAGACAGATGCAATTATCCGATCGCGCTTAAATTCAGGAACCATGCAAACTTGATAAAATTTAGTGCCTGATTTTGTGAGAAAATTAAACTCAAAGCACTGTTCGGTGCCGTTAGCGAATACGGCGCACAAAGCTGCTTCCGAGAGCATCACCACTTCCTCAGACATTCCTAACTCTCGATGGGTTTTACCCGTGAATGCTGCGGCGGGGATTCCTGTCGCTAATTCGGCTGCTGGATTGACGTAAAGGTGGCGCAGTTGCTTGTCAAATCGGGCAATCATATCCGGGGAATTTTCCGCTAAGGCCCTGAATTCTTGTTCGCGGCGGTATGAGGTTTCTTGTGCAAGCTTTTGCTCGGTAATGTCGTAAGTCATCATTAGAATGCAGTTGGTGTCGCCAATGCTAATGATTTCTGCGGATATGAGGACACACTTGATATTGTCGAACTTGGTACGAAACTGGAATTCTTGTTTGTAAATACTGCCGGATATGTGCAAGATTTCTAAGAAACGATCGCGATCGCCCAAATTCTCCCATAAATTGATTTGGCGATCGGTTTTTCCCAAGATTTCCTCGGGAAAATAGCCGGTGAGGTTGCAAAAGCTCTGGTTGACTTCCGTTAAGTATCCCTTTTCCAGTGTGGCGATTGTCATGGCGGCGGGGCTGCTGCGAAAAGCTTTGGCAAATTTTTCTTCGGAAAAGCGCAGGGCTAACTCGGCTAATTGGCGCGATCGCACTTCCGATCGCAACAGCATATTTTGTTGTTCTAATTGTTTGGTGAGGTTTCGCAGTTGTAGGTGAACGTTGATGCGGGCGATCGTCTCTTCGTGCTCCAGCGGTTTAGTGATGTAGTCTACTGCACCCAAAGTCAACCCTTTCACTTTATCCGCAGCCTCGGAAAGAGCTGTCATAAAAATTACGGGAATGTCCTTAACTTCATCTATTGATTTCAGGCGGCGGCAGGTTTCAAATCCGTCTATTCCCGGCATCATCACATCTAGCAAAATGATATCTGGCAAGATTTTTGTGACTCTATCCAGCGCTTTTTCTCCCGTTGTAGCTACAAAAATCTCAAATCCGTATTCCACTAAGAAATATGATAATATGTTAATATTAGCGGGTTGGTCGTCTACGATTAATACTTTGCTTTTTGGCTGAGTCTGCATATTTTTATGTTTGAAAATCAACGAAATGGCTCACATAAAGTAGGTTGATTGGGAGTGTCTTAACCCAACATACAAGAATATGAGAAGGCATTGAATAGAGAAACAGAGTTGCTTGCCACAAACTCAACCTGAAAGCCGAGATGTTGCATCGCTGTTACTCGGCTGCTTGAGTTTGGTAGAATTTGGTGCAACAGATCGGATGTAGGAGATGGAACCCTTATAGAAATCTATTCTACTATTTATTCTTCAAATTTGCTCGGTTATATCAACTTTAGAGTGTGAAAAACTGGGTTTCTGGTGCCGTGACGTACAACTGCCATACATACCAGCGGGAGCATCTCATTTTCGCAAAAAGGATGTTTTTTACAGTGCTGTCCCCGCTCGCGTGCTTTACACAGCACGCGAGCGGGGACAGCACTACTAAAAATGCAAAAATAAGATGTACCCAATACCAGCGATGGCGATCGTCGCGCATCCCAACGCTTACGTTTCACTGGCCATGACTTACTTACCAGAAAGAATTGGTTGAAAGCCCGCCCGTCTTTGAGGGAGAAATTAAAATCAGACTATTCATTACTCCAATCCTCTTCCTTCTAGGTAGAGGTCGCTCTCAAACTGTCAAGCGGTCAACTGTCAACTGTCAACTGAACGATTTTTAGGATTGAGGCTATAACTGCTTGTTAAATCAGATTATGAGGATTGAACTCCGTACTAGGAAGCAATTTTAGTCGCCCGGATTTAAGTAAGGCCCAATTAGTTTAATTATCGCGTCATCGTCATAGCGATCGACTAACTGCCAAATTTTCCGAGCAAATAGGGCATAGGTCGGATTTAACTCTTGCAGGCGCTGTGCTTCGTACTTAACCTGCTCGAAATTACCGATTTGAGCGGCTTCGTACAAATAAAGTAACTCTTCGCGGGGAGGCATTTCTACGTCTTCTGAGCCGATCGCCAATTCAGAGAAAGTACGCGCGATGGAGTTATCCCGTAGGGAATCGCCCGAAGCCTCAAAAATCCAAATCAGTCCCAGATAATTCTGTATTTTTGCCAAAAAATCATCAATTATAAAAAATTTACTGATAAAATCAGTGTAGCCTATTTCCTCTTGCTTTTCCAACTCCAACTCGAACAGCCCGCTAGTAGCAATCAAGATTGGCGTCTCCCGAAACATTGGCAAACAACGCAATTGAGCGCAGAGTTCAAAACCGCTGATTCCAGGCATCAACAAGTCAGCAATAATTAAATCCGGTTCCTGGGAAATCGCTATTGCTAAACCTCTTTCACCAGAATCAGCCTCAATTAACTCAAAACCCAGCGGTGCTAAAATATCCACCATCAAAGAGCGATTTTCTGGGCTATCGTCAACAACTAATATTCTACGCCGTTGACCTTCATAACCTGTAATTACGGGTTGCTGTGGTGGTGGCAAAACTGGTAGGAGCACATCTGCGAGGGACAATTCAATCTCAAACCAAAACGTACTCCCAACACCCCAACAACTTTCGACTTTGAGTTCCCCTCCCATCAGCGAAACTAAGGTTTGGGCAATGTTTAATCCCAAACCCGTCCCTTCTGTTTTCTGCCCGATTTCGTTCACTTGTTCAAAAGGTAGAAATATTCGTTCTATTGCATCGCTAGTAATTCCGATGCCTGTATCTTTAACTTGAAAGTGGATTTTGGTAATTGGGAAGGCGGGACTTGCATTAAATAAAAAATCTGATTCCTGGCCCCCGCTCAATATTCCTGCAACAGGTTGACTGTTCTCAATTACCTCTACCTTAAAAAGTATGCTACCTTCATCAGTAAATTTAATCGCGTTACTTAATAAATTCAGGAGAATTTGACGCAACCGCTTTTCATCGACAGATACAAAATCCGGAATTTTACCTGCTATTTGGGTGACAAAGACCAGGTTCTTTTCTTCGGCTTTGAACCGAAAAATTTCTAATATGTCATTGAGAAAATCCGACAAACAAACATCGTTAACAGTTAACTCCATCTTTTCAGCTTCAATTTTAGCCAAATCTAAAATATCATTAATTAAAGTCAGCAACTGAGAACCGCACTGCTGGATCGTGCGAATTTGCTCTTTGTCGCGGGGAGAAAAATCTGGCTGTCGGGAAAGTATTTGAGTGTAGCCGAGAATGGCATTGAGGGGAGTACGCAATTCGTGGCTCATATTGGCAAGAAAGGCACTTTTAGCAAGGGATGCGACTTCGGCGGCTTCTTTTGCTCTTTGGAGTTCGGCAATGCGATCGCTCACCTTTTGTTCTAAAGTGCGATTGTAGTCTGCCTGCAACTTCTCGGCTTTTTTGCGATCGGTGATGTCTTGAGAAGCTGCGATCGCGCCGATAATGTTGCCAGCTTCATCAAACAGCGGCGTACTAAAAACTTCTAAAGGAATAGTGCGATCGGGCAAACGAATTTCTATGTCTTCCACTCTCACGGTTTCTCCTTTGAGCGATCGAGCGACTGGATTTTTTTCAATTGAATATAATTCATCTGTTCCTGCATCGTAAAGTCTAAAAACTTTTGCTATTTGCTCAATTGTAGACTCCGGTATAGTTTGGATATTTACTAACTGTCGCGCTATCTGATTTATGTAAATCAGTTGTCCAGTAATATCATGAACTGATACTCCCACCGGCATAGCTTCGAGGATTTGTTTCATGCGGCTTTCACTGTCGGTTAAGGCAGCATTTAAAGATTGGAGCGATTTGAAAGCATATTGCAGTTTGTCTGCCATATAATTGAAGGAATTTGCCAATTGCCCGACTTCATCAGCGCGATCGATCTCGACATTTGTATTCCCTTCATTGTTAGCTAGAGCTTTGGCGGCAGTATTTAAGCATAAAAGTGGCTCTGTTATCCATTTGGCTGTGAAAATGCCGACAACAATTGCTCCCGTTAAGGCAGTCGCACATAGTATAATTGTGGTGAGATTGTTGGCGTCAATTTCTGCCATAAAATCAGATTCTGGGATGACGATCGCAATCAACCAATCTAAACCAAAATTATCCTTGTAAGGTACTACTTTGAGTAATTGGCATTGGCCGTCAATTTCAAATTCAAGGTGTTGAACATCATTAATTTGGGAAAAATCGCCAAAGTGATTCGTTAAAAATAGACCCGTGGCGCGGATTGTAGCATTTGGGCTTGCCGTTAATTTTAATCGATTAAACTGCTGGTTGCTCAAAATATAGGGATTGTCGGGCCCGGAATTGGCTACTAACAACCCGCTGCGTTCGATAATAAAAATTTTTGCCGACTTGCTAGTTTTTATGCTATCGAGAAAGTTGGCAATCTTTCTAATGTTGAGGTTTACCGAAAATACTCCTAGCAGTTCCTTTGTAGTCTCATCATAAATCGGTCGATTGCCGTTAATTACTAAATCTGTATTGTTACCGACTTGAAAAATATTACTCCAGGTGGATTTCCCGGCAGCTTTAGCAGCTTGGTACCAAGGCCTATTTGTGGCATCAGGTTGTCGAAAAGTTTTGTATAGTTTGGTTCTATTACCTAGCAAGTCTGGAACATACATATTGATGATGCCCCGATCGAACTCATCCGATCGCATAATCAGATTCTGTCCGATAGTGCGATCGCTTCCCACGAAGTCTCCCCGTTTGCTACCAAAAATAATGGTTGTCGGCGAATCGAACTGTTTGAGTTGAAACGAAAGGTAGCGTTCGAGTTGCCGCAAATCTTGTAAATTGATTGTTTTTTGGCGCACCGCATCGGCGTTAATGCGGTTGATCGAATGAGGCGCAGACAGATATGTATCGAGGTAATGTACGACGCGATCGCCAATTTGTGCTGCTAGCCGATCTGCTAGGTTGTTAACCGCCTTTTGCCCGTTTGTATAGGAAAGATACCCCACCAACCCCGCAGTCCCGACAATTTGCAGCACAAACGGTACAATCAGCACTGTTCGTAGCGGGATTTTTTTGAGATGGGCAGTTAGGCGATAGACTGTTTTAATCGACATGATAAAACCGTGCTTATCAAAGTGGGGAAATTGAACGATCGCACTTAGTAACGCAAGGATCTCGCTGACTGAGAGTTGGCAGGCTTTTTCTTTAAGCTCTTGCAGAAATATAAAAAAGCACTCCAACAATGGTTGGTATTTGAATTATAGTACATTGGAAGGCGTGGGCGATCGAATCAAGAGAAATCCGACAGCGACAACTTCCGCAAAGGAGGACAAAAATAAGCTAGGAAATTAAGGTGCGATCGAGTAGTGGGAATATTTTTACCCTAGTCGCTACCGACGGCTAAATTCTGTATTTCTTCCGATCAATATAATCATCAATATTATTCAGCATATGAGTTAGATATTTCACCAATTTATCTTTATCATCAACTAACTTGCTCCAAAGTATTTGACTCGAAGCATCACAAAACGAAACATTTCCATGTGCCAAATCGCATCGTATCTTAACCACAAAATTTAGAATGTCATCTATTTCTCTACTCGCAACTCCTAAATTCCCAAAAAAGCCATACATATCTATGAGTTCTTTGATAGTTTTAGCATCCAAATTTCCAGATATGGGAATATTAGATGGATCTAACGAAACCATCTCATCATCTAAAACTGATCTAATTAATTCCTGAAGATTGTCAGCTACACTATCCTTTTTGACATATGAGTCTCTGAAACTTTTACTTTTATCGTTCAGCAACCACAATCTCTTGATTTTCGGACTTAAATCTTTATAAGTTAATTGCTCGATTAAGATAATATCATGAATTGCAGTTATACCATTTCTAATAGAGGATTCGACAAGATTGTATAATAGCAGGTAACAATGAGACTGCAAGATTTTTTTGATATCGCTATCAACAATATATTCACCTGATGGGAAGATGATTGATTTAGAAGATAATGCACCAAGTTGTTCGATTTTATCTACTAATTCAAAATATTTCTGGATTTCTGCCACTCGCCTCTTAAAGTCTCTGATGAACTCTTTCATAGGCTGCGACTTAAAAGTTTATGCTTAGCATAGTCAATTCTTGGTTTCATATTCTCAGGCTTATGAGTTTGGTAGCAGACTATTGGAATTACGAGTTGGATCGATATTACTGGTGTTGATGCGATAGAAAATATTACTTATTACTCTCTCATCAGCTTTGTCTGAGAGAACTATCATTCTCAGCGAAGTGTTTTTAAACTTTCTTTGGCGTGAAGGTGCGAGATCCTTAAAATAGGAACCATTTAGAGAATCTAATGTTTCGAGGTTGCTCAGTTGCAACTGATTTGTTAGGAAAGCTGCCAGAGTCATCACCCTCTGAGCTCCATCAACAATCGCTATTTTTCCAGTTTCTTCGATTTCTGCGACAATCATGGCAGCAATAGGCACACCAAGAATAATCGATTCAATGAATCGAGATTGATGATTAATACCCCATCTCAAGTTTCTGTGAAATTCAGGGAGATAAATCTCACCGAGCCCGGCATCATCTTGTTCCAGGTATTTATCGACTATGAATTCGATGGCATATTCTGTGGTATAGTAGTCAATCTTTTGCTTTATTTCGTCAATCTGCTCTTCGGCGATATTGATGATGTCTTGCCTAAGTGCTTGAGACATAAGAACGAACCTGCGTTTATAATAACAAGGACATACAAAGATACTTCAACCTTGGTTGGTATCTGTATTATAATACATTGGCAGGCACGGGCGATCGGGGTTTTGATTAAGCTTTCTTAATTTACAATAAATTTATTGTAAATTAATAACTCCATTGATTGAGAACAACAAACTGATTATTGAGGTCATATTCTGCTATCTCTAAATTATCAATTGCCTTTACTATCGCCTGATAACTCATATTCTTAGAAGCTTCAGAATCTTGGTAAACTGCCAAAATTCCTGAATGTTCTGGGTTGGCTTGATGTAATTCCTGAAAGTCATCACAATTGCGTGTAAGCAGGACTCTTTCATTTTTTCTAGCAGCGTCTAGCACGACTGAATCGGGATGATTCATTAAATTCAGTGTATTGACTGTGGCTACATCATGACCGGCTGCTTGAAGTAGATTAACCAAATATTTTGCTTGAGAATCTTCGTCAAGCAGCATTTGTAGACTCAAGTCGAACTCCTTTTGCTTCCAATCGATAGCGTTCTTCGTCTGCTTCTAATTTTAAAAGTTCCTGATGATTCTCACAGTAATCAATCACCTCATAGATAGCACAAAGTGGTAAATCCCAATTTTCGGCTGCTTGTTCCGATGACATCTCATTAGCTTAATATAAAGTTGTTTTCGCCAAGGATGAGGACGTGCAACTAAATATTGCCAATTTTCGATTTCTGGTGTAGTTTGGAGTGATTGAACGATCGCACTTAGCAGGGCAAGGCGATCGCTGACTGAGAGTTGACAGGCTTTTTCTTGAAGCTCTTGCAAGGACATATAAAAATACTCCAACACAGGTTGGTATCTGAATTATAGTACAAATGAGCTAGTAGCGTTTATTCTTCTAGCAGTAAAGGTTCCAAGGCCATCAGCAGTGTTGGAATATCTTCATTTGAGGTTTTCCAGACTTCATCTAGGTCGATGTCATCATATCGATGAATCAAGTTGTCCCGCATTCTGGCAATGAGTGACCAAGGAATTTCTGAATGTTGCGATCGCAATTCTGAAGAAATGCGTTTCACCGCTTCACCGATAATCAGAAGTTGAAACACGATCGCAGACTGCGTTTTATCATCGACCAGAAACGCACCTTTGTCCATGTTACCTTTATATTGCAGGACTTTTTGAGCAGCCCTGGCAATGTCTAGCAAGGAAGCGCGATCGCGACTATTTGACATAGATAGTTTGAGCGGTAGAGAGAATTTCTTGACGACGAATCCAGTTGGAACTGCGCTCGATCGCCCGTTTACTGATTAAATCAACTGGTCTGCTTAGCAATGCTTCGAGTTCTTCCTGCATTTGGGCGTGATCCAGTAGACCCCAGTTGGCCGTGGGGGCAAAAGCAACTAGGATATCGATGTCGCTGTCTTCATGAAAGTCGTCCCGAAGGATAGAACCAAAGAGGGAGAGTTCGATGATTTGCCAATGTTGGCACAATTTCGTAATCTGGTCAATTGGTAGGGCGATCGCGGTTTTCATTCAGCCTCCTTACTTCTTGTCAAGCTTTCAACAATCTTACATCGCCTGTATTCAATCAAGGAGTTGTTAAAGATTCCGGAATTCAATGCAGTAATCTAGTAGATAGAGTTTATGAGATTTTATTACTACATTAAGCCAATGACTCAGCCAACACCAGATCGCCAATCTCAACCGCACCAGTCTGCTCATGCCGGACGCGATAGCATTCAGGTTGGGGGGAACAATGTGCATAACTCTAACAGTCCCTCATCTACCTTCAACCTTTGGATTCCGACAGTGATTTTCTTAGGCGGCGGTATGGTCTACCTGGGTCTTGTCTTTGGACGAGGGATTGGAACCCAGCTTAACCCATCCCCGAGTAATCCTACTGCCCCTGCATCGGTTTCTCCCAACCCCTAGTGCTTTCAGGTAGTTACATATTTAACTGCCCTCTAAGGCTTTTTGTCTGGACTTGACTGAGCGATATAGAAATCAATTCAATTAATATGTCAAATCAACCAGACCATAAACCAACTTCTCAGGACGCTCATGCGGGTCGAGATATCATTCAGGTCGGTCGCGACTATATTCAGAATATTCATTACAATCTCACCTCTGGAAATTGGATTATTGGAATTCTACAGCTACTCCCACTCAGCTTGATTACTTGGTTAATATTCAACTTATTTCTGACTGTGAAAAGTTCCTTTGTATACGGAGAGTTTTCCGGCAGTGCGATCTTAAATCAGGGGACTATAAAGGTTATGTCTTTGGATAAAAAACTCTTACTAAGTTCCGCCAACCAACGTAGTCAAAGCAATGTCTCTGTCTCTGTCTTCGCTAACGGTATTTCACTCAGCGAATATCAGCAGGGAAGCATTCATATTGGTGAAGGGTCTGGAGTGACTGGCTTCCTATATATTACCGATGCTAATGGTACTGCAATGTATCAATTGAATACAGTCGGCACAGATTTAACCTTGTCATTAGACAAAAATCCTCTAACCGTGGGTGCTTTTATGCAAGGTCGGCTTCACGGTAAGGTCACGGATGGTAATAAGTCGAAACAGGTTGACTTGAAAGTAACTGTACCTGTGCAGTGAGAGACGATTAAGATGTCGTAATAAATTGTCGCTGTTGTTTTGGCGACAATTTTTATTTATATTTGAGCGATCACGCATTCAAGTCATCCTAAAAACGCACCCTCAAAAGCGATCGCATAATCCTACCATTAGCCATACTTTTTCTTCCAAACTGCACCCACAGCACCTGTCATCACCAGTCCCAGCATCGTTGTCGGTTCTAGAACAGCCACTGCATTACTGATACTAGAGAAGGAACCCTGGAACGAGACAGGTATGAAAAACTACAGTTCAGTCTGTTTATAATTGGATTTATGAGTCTTACCTTAACTTAAAAACTGAACAAACTATCGATGAAGTTTATATAACTTATGAATCCCAGCAGCTTTTTCCAGCAATTTGCAGCAGAGTGTAAAGACCAGCGCTAAACTAAGCTAGGTAAATGACTTGATATACTGATGACTATTTTTACTCTGCGATCGATCAAAAAAGACTTCGGCATCAAGGAACTCTTGACAGATGCCAGCTTCAGCCTCGATGAAGGTGATAAAGTCGGACTCATCGGCACCAACGGTTCCGGCAAATCAACCCTGCTGAAGATGATTGCGGGCTTGGAGTCGATCGACTCTGGCGATCGCTGGGTCAATCCTGGGTCTACAATTGTCTATCTCCCGCAACAGCCGGATTTAGACGAAAGCCACACAGTCCTAGAGCAAGTATTTGCCGACAGCGGCGAACAAATGGCTTTGGTGCGGGAATATGAAGAAATTTCGGATGAATTGTCCCACGGTAAAGGCGATACCGACAAGTTGATGGCGCGTCTGTCTACTGTCTCGGCGCGCATTGATGAGGTGGGCGCGTGGGATTTGGAAACTAAGGCTAAATTGATTTTGACGAAGCTGGGGATTGAGGATTTTCATGCCAAAATTGGCGACTTGTCCGGCGGCTATCGCAAACGAATTGCCTTAGCAACGGCTTTACTTTCGGAACCAGATGTGTTGTTGATGGATGAACCGACAAACCATTTGGATGCGCTGTCTGTCGAGTGGTTGCAGAATTATTTGAATGGCTATCGCGGTGCTTTGTTGCTGATTACGCACGATCGCTATTTTCTCGATCGCGTTACCAATCGCATCCTAGAGATCGATCGCGGCGACCTTTACAATTATAGTGGCAATTACGCCTACTACTTGGAGAAAAAAGCCTTAGCTGAAGAATCCGCCGCCAGCACTCAACGCAAATTTTCGGGAGTATTGCGACGTGAGTTGGAATGGCTCAAGAAGGGGCCAAAAGCGCGCAGTACGAAGCAAAAAGCTCGGATCGATCGCATTAAAGATATGCGCGCCGAAGAGTTCAAAACAGCCAATGGCAAAGTCGAGATTGCTACAGCCGGCCGCCGAATTGGCAAGAAAGTTGTTGAGTTGCTGAATATCCGTAAAGCTTATGGCGATCGCACTTTAATCAAAGATTTTACCTACAATTTCACTCCCGAAGACCGGATTGGGATTATTGGCTGCAACGGTGCGGGAAAATCGACGCTGATGGATATTATCACCGGACGAATTAAGCCGGATTCGGGTACTGTAGAAATTGGGACAACGATTCACATCGGTTATTTCGACCAGCATTCGGAGGATTTGATACCAAACGAAGACCAACGAGTTATTGAATACCTCAAAAGTGTCGGGGAATTGGTGAAAACAGCCGACGGGGAAATCATTACGGCTTCTCAAATGTTGGAGAAATTTCTGTTTCCGCCGATTCAACAGTATGCACCGATTAACAAACTTTCCGGCGGGGAAAAGCGCCGATTGTTTCTGTTGCAAGTGTTGATGAGTGCGCCGAACTTGCTGATTTTGGATGAACCGACGAATGACTTGGATGTGCAGACTTTGGCGGTGTTGGAGGATTATCTGGAAGACTTCAACGGCTGCGTAATTGTCGTTTCGCACGATCGCTATTTTCTCGATCGGACGATCGACATGGTGTTCGCCTTGGAACCTGGCGGCAATTTGCGTTTATATCCCGGCAATTACTCAGTGTATGACAAAGAAAAACTTACACGCACCGCTGAATCCAACAATTCATCAGCCAAAGTTGCTCCTCAAAAATCAACTAAAGTTTCCTTCAATGATAAGCGGGAATACGAGCAATTAGAGACTAAAATTCCGAAGCTGGAAGCAGAGAAAGCAGAGATTGAGAAGATTTTGTCCAACAATGCTCCGAGCGGGTTTGCGGAGGTGAAGAAGTTATCCGATCGTTTGGCTAAATTGACTCACGAAATTGATACTGCGACTGAGCGGTGGTTGGACTTAGCCGAACGGCTGGGGTAATTTTGGTTGTCCGAGTGTTGTGTTTGGCTCCTGTTAACAATGACAGGAGCTAGAGGAATTATAAGTAAAAAAATCCCATGCTGAAACGAATATATATTGACAATTTTCGCTGTCTGGTAAACTTTGAACTTGACTTTGATGCAATTAATCTATTTCTAGGTGCTAACGGTTCAGGTAAATCGACTGTTTTTGAAGTATTGCAAAAAATTCAAGCATTTATCAGCGGCGACAGTAAGGTAGAAGGAATTTTCAAACCTGCGGACTTCACCCGCTGGCAAACCTTACAAATTCAGCGTTTCGAGCTAGAAATTCTCGGTAATGACGGCTGCTACACATATCAATTACAAATCGATGAGTATGGAGATAAATGTCGTGTTAGGTACGAGAGTCTGCTCTTTGATAACCAGCCTTTACTACAATTTGAATTCGGCGAAGTTCAACTCTATCGAGATGATTATTCGCCAGGCCCGAAATACCAGTTTGACTGGTCGCAATCTATTCTGCCTTCATTAATGCCAAGAAACGACAACACGAAGTTAACTTGGTTTAGAGAACGGATGGCGCGATTTATCATCGTGCAAGTTGTTCCCAGCTTGATGGTTGATGAAAGTAGCCAAGAACAAATGCGTTTGACTCCTAAGATGGAAAATTTTGTTTCTTGGTATCGCTACTTATCTGAAGATCAAGGTAAGGTTGCGGAAATAGGAAATATTTTAAAAGATGTTTTGAATGGATTCAACAATTTTAAATTTGAGCGAGTCAGCGAAGAAAATGTGTTGTTAAAACTGCGGTTTTCAGGAGAAACAGACAATATCAAACCAATTGAATATCGTCTCAGAGAATTGTCGGACGGACAAAAAACATTAGTTGCTTTATATGCACTAATTCACGGTACAAAATCTGAAGATTATACTTTGTGGATTGATGAACCGGAAAACTTTTTAGCATTGCCAGAAATTCAACCTTGGCTGATTGAACTTTATGACCTTTGTAACGAGGGAAAACTTCAAGCTTTACTAATTTCTCACCATCCTGAGTTAATTAACTATCTGTTAGCTTCACCGATTGGCTATTGGTTTGAGCGTCAAAGTAATGCTGCGGTTCGAGTTAAACGAATTAGTAGTGAAGTAGCTGATAATTCTGGATTGCCAGTTTCTGAATTGATTGCACGGGGATGGTTGAATGAGTCAGCGTAGAGTTCAGATTGTCATTCTCTGCGAGGACAGACAGCAGGAGGTTTTTGCCCGTCATTTCCTGAAAAAGCGAGGTTTTACAGGTCTATTTCGGACTAAGATTTGTCCGCCCGGTAGCCAATCTGGAGAACAGTATGTACGCACTCAATATCCGGTGGAAGTGAAAGCTTATCGCCAAAATAGAAACCGGGTTTCGATCGCATTAGTGGTATTAATTGATGCAGATACGGGTACGCCACAAGACAGACTAAATCAGTTAGCTAGTATACTCGATCAAGATGCTCAGGAAAAGAGGGAATCCCATGAGGCGATCGCAATTTTCGTCCCCAAGCGCAATATTGAGACTTGGATACACTATTTGCAGGGAGAAACTGTGAATGAGGAGGATGCTTACGCAAAATATGAGAAAAATGAGGCTATTTGCAAAACCTATGTTGAGAATTTAGCCGATCGATGTTATTCTCAAAGCTTACCAGAAGATGCACCGCGATCGCTTCAAGCAGCTTGTGGAGAATTACAGCGGTTATTATCACTGTTGGAGCAATAAGTTAATCAGTTATAAAATCTAAAATCTAAAATCGATTGACTGCTGTTGCTGTCATCATTCCCCAAAACCAATCGATTTTGTATCGTTCAATTTCAACTTCTTGCAATCCCTCATCCCGCATCATCGCTTGACATTCCGCGACTCCATAGGTACGCAAATGAGCGCGGTTAAAACATCGCAGGAAAAAGTCACAAACCTTGCAAGTTAGATAATCATAACACCAATCTGTAATCACTAGACGACCATTAGGTTTGAGAACCCGTTTTGCTTCTTGGAGTGCTTGGGATGGATCTCGAAAAAAATGAAATGCACTGGTTGAAACTACTAGATCAAAATAGTTGCTGGGAAATGGCAGGTTGTCAGCACTACCTAGTTTTAACTCCACAAATTCAGGTAGTTTCTGTTTGGCAATTTCGAGCATTTCGGCACAGGCGTCAATTCCGATAACTTCTGATTCTGGAGACACCTGTAACAGACGTTGAATTAAAACCCCGGTTCCACAACCAAGGTCTAAAATATGTTCCCCTTGATTAATGTCTAGACGGTTGAGTGTTTCCTCTATTGTGGTATTGATATAAAATGACCAGCGACTATCATATCGCTTGGCGAGGCGAGAATATTCTGTTTGAACTGGATCTGAGTACATGATTTTTAATTAGAAGGAAGACATAATAAGCTGTTCCGCATCTAAGTTAGGTTTTTTGTGCGGGCGAGACGCCCACCCCACAATAATTTTATCAAAATCTAAGTGAATTTTTCGGGCGAGACGCCCACTCCACAATAATTTTATCAAACTTAACTGTGAAATTTAGATGCACCTCAGCTTATTAGATGAAAGCTCGGAACTGTCTTATTTTATTTTGGATTTTACAGCCCGAGATTCTAATGTAAATCCGGGAATATCTGCTAATTCTGTTTCACTCAAACTGTACTGTTCGCAAACCAAACTCAGGCGAGTCCCAGGACTTGTAACTGCATTCACAGAATGGGTTAAGTCTCCTTGGAAATACACCAGCGTATTTGCTTCTGGCTTAATTTGCCCGACTTGTTTTTTGTGACAGCGCAACACCAACTCTCCGCCTTCCAGATTTGTCGGTACTTGCACATACAATACGCTGACTGTCGCGGGCGGTTCAACTGTTTTGCAATACGATCGCAAAGATCGATCGATATGCGGATCGACGCGAGAACCTTCTTTCAGCAGTAGAGGGTTGAGGTAAAAAGCATTACAAGCTGACTGTAGGGCTTGGTCTAGATAGGGTTTGAAGCAGGGGAATTTCTGTTCGACTTGTGCAATCTCTGAACGCTGGAATACCAGTGAAAACCCTTTTGTACCGATGAAGTCGCGGTTGAGATTATTGATGGCAAAATAAGGAGATGCGAGAATTGCTCCGCGCAAATCGTTGAGATAAGTAGTGGAGAAAGCGTTAAGATGTTTGCTATAGTATTTCAAGGAATTCAAAGGTAATGTTGACGATTTCTTTGTAACTTTTTTAAATGGCAAAAATAAATACTATTTAACTGCCATCCTAAATGTTTGGCAATATCTCATACATTAATATATAGCCTTTCTCAAAAAAGTGAGGTATGCCCGCGAGTCCTATGCTCTATGCCCTATGCCCTATGCCCATTAGTACCTCATCTTTCTGAGAAAGGCTATAACCTTCTTTTTTTATAGATGTAACTGTATTTTTTCACCAGGTAATTCTATTTGTCCCTTATATTGTATTTCAATAGTCATTGGTGTCAATTCTTGAATTCTCCAATTCTCCAATTCTTCAATCGATTAGCCGTAAAGTCAAGTTGTGTGTCTAGAGCCGGGGAAAGCCCTGAATGGGCATTGACAAAAAAACTAAAATGTGTATGAGACTAAGGCTGAGTAAAAGTGGCAGCAGAAATTAGCAGGCAAAAAGGCGGAAAACAGCTTGCTTCAGAAGTAGAGACCGGGCAATAAGTTTGCCAAAGACTAAAAATTTTGTTATGAGTTGAGCTACAATTAACCTGTTCTAAGCCAAGAATTGGTCAACATCACAAGTATCCTGTAGAAATCTGAAGTTGAGAATCTCAGAGTTGTCGAGGAGCGGGAGCCAACAAAAAACTATGCCTCAAAAAGTAATCGCCAAACAGATGTCCTTGGAATCAGCGTCCGATCCGATCGCCGTGGTGGCGACCGTCGAAACAGTGCCATCCGAAACAGTGGCAGTAGAGTCCTACGCCGATCGGTTGATGGACGAACTGTTTGAAGGAGTCGATCGAGCATTCGACGGCAGCGAGGGACTGCCAGCCGAGCAGATGCCACCAGCAGAATTCGTGGCGCTAAAATCCATCTCGGTACCTCAAATAGTTTTGTCGCAGTTGGCGCCAGAACCTCCGCGAGGCGGGGAACAAGAGGTAGCAGCGATCGCCCGCCAAGTCGCCCTAGAAACAACCAAAAAACAGTCCAAACAATCATTTGACCGAATCCTGCTAGGAGCAGCCTGTGGGTCGCTGCTTCTAGTCATGGGATTGTGGCTGGCAAGCAGGTCGGGACTGGTGCGCTTGCCCGCAGCCCCGACCCCGCAGACGCCGGCAGCAAGTGGCAAAATTGCACCAGACACCCAGTTTGTCGAATACGTGCAGCGATCGCTAGTAGCGATCGAACAAAAAAAAGCTCCTCAGGCTAACTCGCAACTTGCCACAGTTCCGGGAGCCGCAACCCCAGGAACACTCCCGAGCATTTCAATTTCCGGCGCGCCACCGGCAACCGCAGGTCTTTCGACAGCAGTCAACCGCATCGCGAATGCCCTAGAACAAGCCGCCGCCGCGCCGGGAGCACCTGCACCCCAAGTCGTAGTCATCCCTCCCCCCGCTCAGGTGACTGTGGCTCCGGCGGCTCCGACTCAGGTGAATGTGGCGGTTCCGGCAGCTTCTCAAACCGCAGCAGGTTCGCCTTCACCGTCAGCCTCTGCCTCCGGTCGCGCGATCGCCACCGCTGGCAATCGCAGTCCCCTCGCGGCTGCTGCTTCCCCCTCGGAGTCTGTGCAGCCAAAGATTTTGGCTCGCGAAACTGAATCAGCACCAGCGCCAGCAGCAGGGCAATCCGCGCCAGCGCCCCAGCAATCGGCAGCGGCTGTTACCGGCGCGCCGACTTCCGCCCAGACGCTAGTGGGGATTTTGGAATTGGGCGATCGATCGGCTGCTTTGTTTGAAGTAGACGGTGTAGCCCGCAGAATTTATGTCGGTGAAAGCATCGGCGCTAGCGGTTGGACTCTGGCAGAAATCAAAAATCAAGAAGCAGTTATCCGCAAGGGTGGAGATGTGCGATCGGTTTTTGTCGGACAAAAGTTCTAATCCGTTAGTTGACAGTTGACAGTTGTCAGTTGTCAGTTGTCAGTTGTCATATCAATTCCGGTAGCATCGTCCTGTATTCAGATCTCTATTCTCGGACTCTGTGTCAATAGTGTTCTAGAAAGGTTAAATCACCTGACCATGCAACCGGAAACGATATCAGTTATCAGTTGTCAGTTGCGGTGCCTTGAGCGAAGTCGAAGGGTCAGTTGTTAGTAGCTAATAAATCGATCGCTGGGGAATCTCCACTGCTAAAAACGAATAACAAATAACCAATAACAAATAACCAATAACACAGAATTTTCATAAAAAATGAGCATATTTGATGATGTCAGCCGCTTTCTAGAAACCCGATTAGAAGAATTTTTGCGTAGCAACCCCCACCTGGAATTGCAGGCAATAGAAGAACAACTCAAGGAACAAGAAGAAGACACCCTGCGACTGATTCTAGAGATTCAGAAACAAGAGAAAACACTGCAAGCAGAAATTCTGTCCGCCGCCCAAGAAATTCAGCGCTGGAACGATCGCGCCAACAAAGCCAAAGCAGCTCAAAGGCTGGATCTCGCTCAAGCCGCCCAAGAGCGACAAGCAGCTTTGCTGCGTCAGGGAAATCAGCGCTGGGGACAAATGCAAGGCTGCAAAGAACGGATAGAAAAAGCCAAAGAATTGTACCGCCAAATTCAATTGCGCCGAAAAGAAGTCCGGGCCAAAGCCGCAGAAGCGAAAACTAAAACTACCGCTAAAGCAGATAAAACTGAGCAGAATTGGGATACAAAGGGTTGGAATCAGAGTTCTAATTATAACAGTTTTAAGGCGGCAGACCCTCTAGAACAAAAGTTTCAAAACTGGGAAGCTGAGGAAGAACTCGATCGCATGAAACGCAATATGGGTCGATAAGCTGCTGGGCGAGCGAGAGATAGCGTGCTATGTTCCAGAGGAGAATTTGAGGAGTGGGGAACAGTTCCGGGAAATATACAATTTAAATCCGCAACAGCCGATCGAGAGTATCCCTGTTGAACAATAATTTTTGTTAATTCTGTACCCATATATTCGTAAATATGCAATAAATCTCCAATCTCCAATCTCCAATCTCCAACGGCAGGACAGGGATTTTGGCAAATCCAGCCTATCGCTCATAACATAGGAGGAAGAGTCGCCTTCATGGCATCATAGAAACTTGTCCCTCATATCATTGAAACCGATGACTGCTCAAAAATCCCCCGTTTCCCCCGTCACCTGGATTGAAGACCGAGTGCTGCTAATTGAGCAAAACCGACTGCCCAAAGAATACGCTACAGTCGAAATTACCAACTCTCAAGATATGGCTGAGGCGATTAAAACTATGATCGTCCGAGGTGCTCCGGCGATTGGGGTAGCAGCAGCTTACGGGATGTATTTGGGGGCGCGAGAAATCTCAACGGGCGATCGCACTGAATTTCTGGCTAAACTAGAACAAGTTGGTGAATTATTGCGATCGACTCGTCCCACAGCAGTTAATTTGTTTTGGGCAATATCCCGAATGCTCAAAACAGCAAATCAAACTACCGGTTCCGTCGAACAAGTACAAAAAACTTTGTTAGAAATGGCCAAAACCATTCAAGCAGAAGACGTACAAACTTGTAAAGATATCGGCGACAAAGGTTTAGAAGTTCTACCAGCAACACCCGAAAAATTGAACTTACTAACTCACTGCAATGCCGGTGCGTTAGCCACAGCCGGCTACGGTACAGCATTAGGTGTATTTCGTTCTGCTTGGCGAGAAGGCCGACTCGGCAGAGTTTTTGCTGACGAAACTCGCCCCCGTCTCCAAGGCGCCAAACTCACCACTTGGGAATGCGTGCAAGAAGGAATTCCCGTCACATTAATCGCCGACAATATGGCCGCTCACTGCATGAAACTCGGCATGATTCACGCCGTAGTTGTCGGTGCAGACAGAATCGCTGCTAACGGCGACGCCGCCAATAAAATTGGCACTTACAGTTTAGCAATTGTTGCCAAAGCTCACAACGTCCCCTTCTTTGTCGCCGCTCCTCTGTCAACAATTGATTTTGAACTTTCCGACGGTAGCCAAATCCCCATTGAAGAACGCGATTCAGTTGAAATGTATCAAGTTGGAACTACCCGAATTTGTCCTGAAGGAGTAGAATTTTACAATCCAGCTTTTGATGTAACTCCGGCTGCATTAATCTCGGGAATTATCACAGAATACGGCACGGTTGCTCCGGAAGATTTGAAACAGTTTCAAGCAAAACAATTAGTTTAATTGTATGTTACTCCACCGCTCAGTTCATGATTAATTTTTGCGAATAATACTGCTTTGGCTAATTAGGTGGAGCGATGAATTTGACGTGAAATATGTAGCCAAAGCCGCAGATATGTAAAGACACGGCCGTGCAGCGTCCTACCGCCATTCAAGTTTTAAGCAATGGTAAAAACATGATTTATAGCTCTCGTAACCAGCAGATAAAAATTGCGATCGCAACTCTAATTCTACCAGTTTTGTTTCCTACAGTGGCTCATGCTCAGTTGTCGCCAACCCTTAAAACTCAGGAATCAGCAGCCAAACAATATGTGGTAGAAATGAATAAAGCTCAGCAAGACTACTATCGCAATAATACGGGTTTTACAAGTTCTGTTTCTAATCTAGCTCTCGGCATTAAAGCTGACACAGCTAATTACAAATATTCAATTGATACAGTAAACAAAGCTGTATTTAATTATGCAGTGTCGAATCAATCTAATCTCAAAAGTTTTGTGGGTGGAGTCTTTTTGGCAGGAAATAAGACCCAAACAATCTTGTGTCTAAATGTTGCTTCTGGCAAGATTAAACCAGCTAAGCCAACAATGGATACTAAAGGGGTTGTAGCCTGCGGTGCTAATACAGCAAAAGTTGCTCAATAAATTATCTCTAATTGATGTGTAATTTAGCAGATAATTGGATAGTAAGTGCAGATATAGCTAAGGAGTTGCTGTCACGAGGAGCTACCTTGCTCGATGCTCGCGCACCTATTTTAAAGTGGTTTTGCCGTCTCCCGCCAGCTATTCCCGTAACTTGGCAGGAATTTTCGCGATCGCACTTTCCGCACAAAGGCAAAATTCTCGAAGATGACACAATCTTAACAGAAAAACTGCAAGCACTGGGAATTTGTCAAGACAAACCTGTAATCGCGATCGCCAATTCCGTGAAAGGATGGGGCGAAGACGGGCGGATTGTTTGGATGCTGCGAAGTTTGGGACACGAAAAAGCTGTTTTTGTAGGTGGAGGATATCAAGCTTTAGTCAAAGCTGGAATTTCTCATGTAACAGGTACAAATAATCCACCTCAGCCCGGAGATTTTATCGTATCTCGCCGCTCGACTTGGGAAATCAATCGGGATGATTTAAAAGCTATTTTAGGCAATGATAATTTAGCAGTTATTGATGCCCGAGAGCCGCGAGAATATGCAGGTAAAACACCTTACGGAGAAACGCGGGGCGGCCACATTCCCGGGGCAATTCACCTTTATTACAAACAGTTGATGGACAAGCAGGGACAACTCCTCTCTCGCGGGGAAATTGTCGAAATCTTGCGGCAGAAAGGTGTTTCGCTGTCAACTAAAATTGTGAGTTATTGTAGTGGCGGAATTAGGTCTGCGTGGTTGACTTCGGTCTTGACAAGTTTCGGCTTTGATGCTAAGAATTATGCAGGTTCAATGTGGGAATGGTCGGCTTCGCCTGCTGATAGCTATCAGTTAGAAAAAAGTCGTAGGTTGCCTCAGCTTAGAGCTTGTCAATTAGAGATATAGCGGTTCTCAGAATGATGAGGTACGTTGTTGGGCTTCAGCCCTCTTAGTTTGGTCGTAGGGTGCGTCAGCTCAGAGCTTTTTAATTATATATGAAATAACCATAGCTGACGCACCCTACTAAGCTTTGACAAAACCTGCTAATTCATTAAGAATGCAACCTTGATAAACCGACGGGTTTCAGGTTGAAGCATCTCAACCAACTTGTTCGATATACTGAGCGAGATCGTCGCGCAGGCGGCTCAGTTCGGCTTCGGTGGTGACGCGCAGGCGATCGTCCCTAACCGTAATCAGCACTTTCGCAGCAAAAGGAGTCGCCCAAATATTTGGGTTGCAGAAAACCTCCAAAAATACATCCCCTGCATACCGATATTCCATCGGTTTTTGGGGAGAAGCTTTAGCACCAGCGGTTTTGGCTGCTACGGCTTTCAAGCTGTCCATCAAAGTGGCGATCGCACTTTGCAAATCCCGCGCAGCTTCCGGGGAAAAGCTAAACGAGACAGAACCTTCAACTAAATTCAGTGTCAGCGGAGAAAGAGACATGGGCAATGAAATTTAATATACAATCGTTAATGCTAAAAAATATAGTAACCCAAAAGAAGTACGTTCCAGCTCAATTGGACTGCGAGAATGCTATTAATTGAAACTTCTCTCAACAAGCTTGGCTAAATTAATGAAAATAAATCTAGTTGCAAGCTAGATTCTATAATACTTTTAACCTTTCGTGACTTGATACGCTTTAAACTAGAAGCCAGAAAACTCGATCGCTGATAGAGGAGATTCTATGGTTGCCGATAACCGTTCCGAAGTCCGCAAGGTTTTAATCATTACCTTATTGCTAAACTTGCTAGTGATGGCAATTAAAGCAGGCGTGGGATGGCTGACTGGTTCCTTGAGTTTGCTGGCAGATGCCTTGCACAGCGTCACGGACAGCGCTAATAATATTTTAGGATTGGTAACTAATCATTATGCCAATCCGCAACCCGATCGCGATCATCCCTACGGACACCAGAAATTTGACGCTCTCGGAGCTCTGGGAATTGCAGTTTTTCTGGGAATTGCCTGTTTTGAAATTCTCAGCGGTGCTGTCGAAAGGCTGCTACACGGCGGTAAAGCTGTCAAAATATCCCCAAATGAACTGTGGATTTTGCTGCTGGTACTGGGGATTAATATTTTTGTAACTTTTTACGAGCGCAGAGTTGGCAAACGTCTCGGTAGCGCGATTTTGGTGGCTGACGCCCAGCACACGATGAGCGATGTTTGGGTGACAATTATGGTCATCGGCGGGTTGATTGGTGTTTGGCAAGGTCAGATTTTAAAGATACCTCAATTGCAATCCCTGGATGTGTTTTTGTCTTTTCCAGTTGCTCTTTTGGTATTTCACAGCGGTTGGAAAGTTTTAACGGAAAATTTGCCTTGGTTGGTGGATGAAATGGCGATCGCACCGGAAGTCATCCAAGCAATTGCCATGGATGTGCCCGGAGTTGTTAATTGTCACTCGATCGCCTCTCGCGGGCTGATCGGGCGTCAAGTGTTTATTGATATGCACATGATTGTCAATGCTGTCGATGTAGAAACTGCTCACCGGATCACAGAAGAAGTTGAAGCCCGTTTGGAAGAACGTTTCAGCCCTGTACGCATCTTAATTCACGTTGAGCCGCCTGCTTACCATTCCGACCAAATTAGCTACGAGGCGCAAGAGAGGGAAGAAGGAATCAGCAAGAGGTAAGGATGAAGCAAGAAAGATTTAGGCTGTATTTCCAGTAAAAAGCAGGTTGAGTGATAAAGGAGGAAGGCGATGAAAGGCGATCGCAATTCCTCCAATTTTTTAAATCCTATCAATCTGGTGAGAGCAATCGCACTTCGTTTAGTTGTGGTTTTCCACAGGAAAAAGGGGGTTTTCCACAGAAATATGCAAGTTTTCCACAATAGCTTTAATAATTATCGGGCAAAAGACTATAGGTATAAGTTGCCAGTATTTTGGATTTCTACAGCTATTTTCTCTCGCAAGTCCCAAGGTACCAGAATTTCGACTTGCGCTCCCAAAGCTCCCAACCACCTCAGCGGGTAGTAATCTCTCATTGACATACTCCCCGGCGTAAACGCGCGGGGATTCTTTACGCCTCATCGACTGATGCTACCTTTCATAGTCTTACTCTGTCTCCGCGTACATTTAAGGTACACCGCAACTGACGCAAAGCACTGAACGAATAGATAAATCAATCTTCCCCCATTTGAATCCACAATCTGCACAGATTTGGCTAGTCGGTTCCCACCTACTAATTACCTTGAATTCCCTGCCAAATTTCTCCGACTTGCCCTCACAAAGAGTCCTGAATTCTCTCCATCCTTGCAGACTAATTGCACTGGCAAGTTTACGATTCTTGACCATGCCTGACACGTTCAAATCTTCCAAAATAATTACTTGGTTTTCGTTGACTATTTTGGTTGACAATTTGTGTAGGAAGTCTTGGCGGGTGTCGGCAATTCGATTGTGTAACTTGGCAATTTTAATGCGAGTTACATTCCTTCTTTTAGAATCTTTTGGCTGACGAGCTAATTTGCGTTGTAGCTTACGAACTTTCTGGTCTAACTTTTTATAGCCAGGACTTTCGGCTTTTTCGCCATTGCTCATTACCGCAAAGGTTTTAATGCCTAAATCAATTCCGATACTTGGATTCTTAGCTTCAATTTGAATTGATTGAACCTCTACAACAAAACTCAAGAAATAGCGGTTTGCACAGTCCTTGATTACCGTCACAGAACTAGGCTCAGACGGAAGACTTTTAGACCATATTGGATTAACAATTCCAATCTTGGCTAAGTAGACACCATCACCTTTGATAGAAAATCCTCCAACTCTAAAACGTGCCGATTGACTACTGGCTCTTTTCTTGAATTTAGGATATCCAACTTTACGCCCTTTTCTCTTACCTTTGCAGGAGTTGAAAAAGTTCTTGAAAGCAACATCTAAATCGGCAACAGATTGTTGCAAGGGAACGCATGACACATCTCCTAGCCAAACTCTTTCTTCAGTATTCTTGGCTTGGGTAATGACGATTTTTTGCAAATCCGCTGAACTAGGCTTTTTATCTGACTGTTTGCAAAGTGCAAGCGCATCATTCCAGACCACCCGCACACAGCCAAACAGTTGAGCTAAGCCCTGCTGCTGTTGGCTGGTTGGGTAAAATCTGTAGCGATATCTTGCTTTCATCACTATGCTAGAATTGGTCTGCTACTAAATCATATCTTGGTTTGCCAACGATGAGAACCTTTATCGTCGAGAGTGCTATTCTTTTACAGAACTTAGAATGTACTTGGTCTATCCGTTGGTGCCGCACCCTTAGAAGTATTGAAAGAGTATATTAGAAATCAAGA
>NZ_JAEQCB010000297.1:0-2019 GCF_020738785.1 Microcoleus sp. PH2017_05_CCC_O_A
TGCTGACTGGGGCGGGCAAGATGCCCACCCCACAGTCAAATTCCTCAACAGTGGAACAGGCATCTTGCCTGTTGCTGACTGGGGCGGGCAAGATGCCCAACCCCTACTCCCCACAGTCAAATTACTCAACAGTGGAACAGGCATCTTGCCTGTTGCCCAGAATGCAGTATCACAAACAAAAATAGCAATTAGACAAGTCAGCGAATTGGCAGATGCGATCGACTCTAACGGATTCATGCCTATATCAGGAAGTTACAATCCCGACACATATTATCGACAACGCGCTTACGTTTCAGGCAAGTACGATCGCGACTACGAAGACTTCAACCTCAGTGGCAAACAAGCAACAGCCTTTAATTCAGTCGTAGCATTTACCAAAACTCGGAAAATCCCCCTAATTTTCGTCAATTTGCCCCTCACCGACGACTACCTAGATCCAACTCGTCGGTGGGCAGAACAGCAGTTTAGACAACGAATGCAGCAACTCTCGCGACAAAAAGGATTCGCCTTCCGCGACTTGTCCCAGCGGTGGCCAAATCGCAACGACTATTTCTTAGATCCCAGCCACCTCAACCGTTTTGGGGCGATCGCAGTTTCTCGCATCCTCGCCTCCGATACCAGCATTATTTGGCCGCAGCCCAAATCCAGAAGTATTGATGGGTAATCAATACCATTTTCGATGGGCGATTTTCGATTAAACAATGGGGAATTCTCGTTCCCCGGCGCTGCCGAGGAACGCAGATGCTTTGGCTATGCCTCGCAATTTTCAAGAATAGTTTAATATCTAAAATGATGTCCGAAATCAATTTGTGCGATCGAACATTTTGAGATTTTTTAGTTCAGTCTAAAATCCCAAACCCCAAATCCCAAATCCCAAATTAATTGTGCAACTAAAACAAGTAATTATCGCCCACAAAGCCCGAGACACCCTCAGCCAGCGGTGGGCAGAACAATGTGCCCGCCAGCTAGAAAATCGCGGCTGTCAAGTTTTAATGGGCCCCAGCGGCCCGAAAGATAACCCGTATCCGGTGTTTTTAGCTTCTAGTAACAGCCCGATCGATCTAGCCGTAGTCCTCGGCGGCGACGGTACAGCCCTGGCCGCAGCCCGGAATTTGGCTGCTGACGGCATCCCGATTTTAGCTGCGAATGTAGGCGGACATCTGGGTTTTTTAACCGAGTCTTTTGAGGATTTCCAAAATACTGAGGAGATTTGGGACAGACTAGCCGAAGATAGGTATGCCGTGCAGAAGCGGATGATGTTGCAGGCGGCGGTTTTTGAGGGAAACAGAACTAATCTTGAACCGGAAAGCGATCGATTTTTGGCACTCAATGAAATGTGTGTCAAACCTGCTTCTGCCGATCGAATGCCGAGCTGTATTCTAGAAATGGAAGTTGACGGCGAAGTAGTCGATCAATATCAAGGCGACGGTTTAATTGTGGCAACCCCTACCGGTTCGACTTGCTACACCGCATCTGCCAACGGGCCGATTATCCACTCGGGAATGGATGCGATCGCAGTTACTCCGATTTGCCCTTTAAGTTTATCCAGCCGGGCTGTAGTTTTGCCGCCCGGTTCCGTCGTCAGCATTTGGCCCTTAGCAGATTACGAACTCAGTACAAAACTCTGGATGGACGGCATTTTAGCTACAGCAATTTGGCCCGGACAGCGCGTAGATGTGCGGATGGCAGACTGCGAAGCCAAATTTATCATTTTGCGGGAAAACTATTCTTATTACGGCACATTGAGGGAAAAACTTCAGTGGGCCGGAGCCCGAATTCGGTACACCAACAATCACCGCAATTAATCCAAATCATCAACCGTTCAATTAGGTACGTAGTTGCGCTTCAGCGCTCTTTTGCAAAATCTAGAAAAGAGCGCTTTAATTAGGTACGTTGTTGCGCTTAAGCGCTCTTTTCCACAATCTCTAAAAGAGCGCTTCAATTAGGTACGTAGTTGCGCTTAAGCGCTCTTTTCCACAATCTCCGAAAGAGCGCTCAAGCGCAACTACGTACCTTAAG
>NZ_JAEQCB010000037.1:0-32080 GCF_020738785.1 Microcoleus sp. PH2017_05_CCC_O_A
CCCACGATCGCATACCACAAACTCACCATCAAACACAAACTCGCTAAATGCTGAGGCATCAAAGATTTAATCGATCGCTTGGCAATTTTCTGAGTCACAAATATCGTCACCAACAATGATACAATTAAAGTTAGACCTTGCAAGAAACTAATCACCGCCGGATCTCCCACAAAACTCGGCAAATCATCTCTAATTTGTCCGAAAGTCGCAAAAGCTACGGGAATCACTCGCCCGCCTTCCTGCAAACCCAATCGCCAATAGTGAGCCAAACTACCGCCCCAAACTAGAGGTAGATATCCGTAGGCGAGACAGACAAATGAAAGGGGTTTAGTAATTTTAAATGGGATACTTTCTGCTTTTCCCAATCGATAAATTGCTTGCATGACTGCATAGGCAAATAACGGAATCATCGGCGGGATAATTAACACCGCGATTGACATTCCTAAATGTGGTAAAAATTGTTCTAAATTGATGCCCAGCCCCAACAAAATATTTATCTCCGGCAAGCGGTGGATATAAATTCCGCCTAATAATAGAAATAATAGTGCAACTTCATAACCGTGGGGAACGTGGGTAGTCCACAATTCAATTCCGGGAGGGCGCAGATTTAATTCTACCGATCGATGCGGACAAGCTTTTAAGCAAGTCATGCACAAGACGCAATCTTTATTATCGGTTAATTGGGCGGGATGGGAATAAACCGGACATCCATTCGTAGTTAATCCTTCCCCAAAACCTTTGCCTCCTTTATAGCAATGGTAGGTGCTGCATTCCGCCGCGCAGGTTCCTTGTTGGGCGCGCAGTTCGATAATTGAGAGTTTAGCAAATAATCCATTCATACCCCCGATCGGGCATAAATAACGACACCAAAACCGCCTCTCGAATATTAGCGAAAAAATTACCGCGCCCGCCGTAATTAGCAATAACAAACAACTGGATAAATAGGCAGTATTTTCTAAATTCCACAACTCTTCCCACAGAAATATCAAAGTAAACATTCCGAAGAGAAACCATCCGCCCCATTTTTCGGCTAATTGGCGCGGCCATTTATTGAGAGTTCGTGGGAAAATTTTCAGCGATAGTTTCTGGACGATTTCTCCATAAATCATAAAAGGGCAAAAAGCACACCACAATCTCCCGATGATGGGGAATAATAATAAAATTAACGGCCACCACCAAGCCCAAAAGATATTTAGGGCAAAATTATGCTGTCGATCTTGGGGAGCAACAAACAGGATAGTTACCACTAATGCAAATACCCAAGTGGTAAACCAATAATTCACGCGATCGGGATACCAATCGCTACGTAAAAATTGCCGAAATTTGGGATATATCTTGAATAAATTGAGTCTAAATTTTTGTTGCTTTGCCGCCTGCGCCCAAAAGACTTCTTCTGTTAATACCTGACTTCCTTGTGCTTGAACTAAAGCGCGATCGACCATTCCCTGCAATTCCTGCAAGTTTCCCGGAAAATCGTAGGCTTGCAAGCGGCGAATTGCTTCCGGCGTGACTTGGGGCTTGACTAATTTCTTTTGGCGACAAAAGATGTTGAGATAATAGTTGACTTGTGCTTCTAAATCTTCTTTACGCACCCGCAATGACGGTACTTTAATCTTGTGTTGCGTTAGCTTATCTAGCTGGGGTTGGACGATTTCTGAGATTAAAATTATTCGGGCATTGCTAGAACGCGGTGGCCGCGGTATTTGTCCTTCTCTGACAACTGGTGTATAGGTTCCCTGGCTTAATAGTTGCTGAATTTGGGGGCTTAATTGAGCGGGTAATTCTTGAACGTCATTTAAAATTAACGTCCCTTCTCCCAACCATTCCAACAACCCTGGCTTACCGCCCAAACGCCCGAATAATTCTGCTCCATTGCTCTGAAGCAAGGCACTTTTGATCTGAATAATTGGCTCGTTGCGGCGACTTGAACCGAAATGAATTAAAGCGGCTAAATTATCTTTTTCTAAACCGGGTTCGCCAGAGATTAATACCGATCGCGCGTCACTCGATGCAGTGCGAATTTGTTGCCGCAATTTTACCGCATAACGGCTATTCCCAATGACTCCCCGTTTCGCCTGCGGTACTAGATAGCTGCGGAGGGCATTTTGACGCTCTTTTTCGTAGGCGATTTCTGCTTCTAACTGCTCTAATTTCGCAGCCAAACGTTGGGCGTAGGCTTCGACAATCTGCGGATATCTTTCTAGTAAATTGCGCCAGCGATCGGCACTAATGACCCAAAATTGACATTCTGTACGAGTAATAATTCTACTATCCGCAGCTTGCGATCGCTGGAGTGCCGATAAATTGACGATCGCCCCCGGTAACAAACTACTCCCCCACATTAAACCCGGTTGTTTGCGGCGGTAGCGATCGGCTTGTCCTCTTTCTAGGATGTAGAGATTGGTGACTGGTGTATCTTCGATTACCACTCGAAATCCCGGGGGAAAAGTTGACATGGACATTTCCAGCGCGATCGCCTGTAAGATATCGCGGGATAATATGCCTAATTCCGTGTTCTCTTCGAGCCAGTTAACTAATGTTTCGGTAGACATCGCTTAGCGCCGGCGAAAGCCGAATCGTGGTAGTTGGTGTAGGATATATCATTGTGCTACATCAATCAATATTAACTGCTGGAACTAGCCTTTTGAGTTTTAGTGTGGTGTGAATTTTTTCTCTTCAGTATAGGCGATCGACACTCCCAGTTCTAATATATTTTTTCTACGCATCCTCGGGCAATCTGCACGTGAAAACGTTTCCCCAGTCGCTGAGGTTGCCATCCTAAAACGATCTCGCAAACTCCACTTGCGGCAGCAATATTTTAATAATTCGCCAATGTTCATCAGCATCATTTCGGTGGCGAAAACGGGAAAAAATCAAGCGTTGCAATTTCGGTCAAAGTCGGTAAATCATCCACCGGTAAAGCTGTTGTTTGTAGTTGTCTCTAAGTTATACTGAGGATTGCAGTCATTTACTGTAGAGTTTGAATAAATGCAGGGCAAATTTTTTCGCAAGCCAGAATCAGATAACAGCGATCGCGTCCCCCCGGGTCAATACCTCGCCAACGGCTTTCCCGTTCTGACTTACGGCGATACACCCTCCGTCAGCATTGAGACTTGGGAATTTAAAGTCTGGGGATTGGCAAAACCAAAAACCTTCACTTGGTCTGACTTCCAGGCCATGCCCCAAAGTAACTTTACTGCGGATTTTCACTGCGTCACCCGCTGGTCAAAACTAGACGTGCAGTGGACGGGAGTCAAAGTCACGGATTTTATGAACAGCATAGAAGTCGATCCTAAAGCCCTCCACGTCCTGGAACACTGCTACGGCGGCTACACTACTAATATTGCGATCGCCGACTTCCTCCGAGAAGAAAACTTTTTCGCCCACACCGTCTTCGGCGAACCGCTATCCCCCGATCACGGCGGCCCGATGCGGTTGGTAGTTCCGCACCTCTACGCCTGGAAAAGCGCGAAATGGATTAACGGCCTGGAGTTTACAGAAACCGAACAACTCGGTTTTTGGGAACGCAACGGCTACCACCGCAGGGGCGAACCTTGGGCTGAGGAACGCTACAGCGGTCTTTTTTGATGCGATCTGACGATCTATCGCGAATAGGGCTTGCCAAGCGCATCTATATATGGTATTTTCTGATGGAAATCTGCTTTTTGGCAATTTTCAAAGCAGAAAGCCCCTCTCGATCGCATCTTTGGGATCCATCACGGTGCGGGCTCTGTGTTGTTCAACCACAAGACCTAAACCCAACGATCGCAGTTTGTCAGTAATTTACCCGAGCGATCGACTACTTTAATTCCCATACGCGAGTCGGAAACAACAAATATTCCTAGTTTCTGGATTAATAGAAAACTTTTATAACTGTTAGATTCCCAGACAGTGACCCTGCCCAAAAACAGGTACCGTCCCACGTGCACGAGCGTCAGGGTACAAGCCAAAATTTTCTACCCGAGTTCAATCTCCCAGATTCAATCGTGCAACTAAATCTAAAATCTAAAATCTAAAATAGACTGACAGTGTTTGTACCTAAGTGTTGGCTGTTAAAGATTTAGACTTGGAAGAAAATTAAAAATTAGGATAAACTCACCGAAATCTATGTTGGGGGTTAGCGCTCGCATGACCGCGAGTGCAAGGTTTATAGCCCTAATTTTTATAATTTTTGGTGTGTATTTTTAGGGAGCGATCGCCCGCTTACCGATTGGCTCGACAGCATTTATAAAGGTATTGTAAAGGCTTGATAAAGAGTTGGTCAAAATTCACATAAAGTGAAAAAAACAAACACAAACTATCAGATAATGAAATTATTAATTAATTATTGCAACACAAGGAATCAGGTCATGAATACCAAACTCTTATCCGCCCTAACAGCTACCGCAGTCGCCACCGCTTTGTTAGGGGCAGGATCTCCAGCCCAAGCCTTCTCCTTTGGTACCAACGGTATCACCTTCGCCAACAATACAGATGTCAAGTTTAACTTCAAAGAGTCTCACGGTGGCTACACTTCCTCTTTGGGAATTTACAGCGTGGGCTCGGTGACATCTCTAGTTAGCACGCTGTTTTCGGAAACTAAATCCTCTGACAATGGCGACCAGAACGAATGGAAAGGATCTTTGGGCAATACAGTCTTGGGTTCGGGAACAGCAGTATTCACATTCCTGGCAAATCAAGTTTACACTTTGGGACTCAACAGCGGCGATGGCGGCACTGTCTACTCGACCTCGGCATTGAACGCTGGCACCCAACAAGCCGTGTTTGGCGGATCCTCGTTGTGGACAGCGCTCGGCAGAGAAACAACAAACGCTTTCCAAGCTGCTGGAAGCTATACAAATGGAACAGCTTCTCTGTCTAACGGAGGCACTCTGATCTCCTTTGACGATCGCGGTGGCGGTAACGACGCAGACTTCCAAGACTTCACCGTCAGCGCAGAAGCAGTTCCCGAACCGATTACCATGACTGGTTTGGCTCTCGGTTTGGGCGGCTTGGTTGCAGCCCGCCGCCGCCGCGCTAGCAAGACAGTTTGATAATTTTTTGAAACGGAACGATCTGTTCAATTACGTTTGACAAAAAAAGCATAAAATTTTCAGGCGCGCTGATGGGAAATCGGCTCGCCTTTTGCTTGAAGAAAGAAGTCATTAGTCAGTAGTCATCAGGAATAAGGAAGAAAGAAGAAGGAAGAGGGAAGAGGATGTTTCGCAGGGAGAATCTCTGTTTTGCATTTGTAGTGCTGTCCCCACTCGCTTGCTTAGGATCGCAAATTAAATAACTTACAATTTTAATTGTTATTGTGGGATGGGCGTCCCGCCCGTCCAAAAAGCACGGGCGGGACGCCCATCCCACAAACTTGTGGAAGTTATTTAATTCTCATTCCTTATAAAACAATACGGTTGACTTAAGAACAATCTGACTTTCAAGAAATGCCTGTATTGCCTAGAAAATCCTGAGATGACATTCGTCAAAAAGCGTTAAGTCAACCGTATTGGCTTATAAAATACGCGATCGGGGACAGCACTAGAATAAAAAATGCTTTTTGCAAAAATTGAGATGCTCCCATCTCCCCATCTCCCCCTTTCCCTCTCTCCCCCTCTCCCACTCTCCCACTCTGGCAGTAGCTTAGGAATGAGAATTAAATAACTTACAATCTTTATTATTCTTGTGGAATGGGCGTCCCGCCCGTCCTTTCTGGACGGGCGGGACGCCCATTCCACAAACTTGTGTAAATTATTTAATTTGCGATCCTTAATTATGCGTCGCTAGCTGAATTTGACGCAGAGTTGTTCGAGGAGCGTAAGTCATACAACTTTACCGGTACGGGTTGAGGAATTTTAATCTCCGCTCGATCGCACGCGGCTAGAATCGCCACCACAGCCCTGGTTTTTGTCCGTCGCACCTGTGAAAAGTTCCGGCAGCGTCCAATAACGGACAATCAGATGCAAAGAACCATCGTTAAGACCTGAAATATCTACTTCTGGGGTTGGTTGCGAAAAAACACCTTCGACTTCGGAAATAGCTTTGACCAAGGTTTCAATTGCCAAGGAAGGTTCGGTATCGTAGTCCAAAATTAAAGGCAAGTCAGTTCGCCTGTGCGGCATGGCTGTGAGTACCCGCACTGAATTGGTAAAGACGATCGCATTCGGCACAATCACTCGCTCTCCCTGATAAGTCATAATTTGAGTCGATCGCATCGAAATCTCTTCAACAGTACCTTCAAAGCCTTCTACAACTATCTGGTCGCCTAATTGAAACGGTTCGTGCAACAGCATCAAGATGCCTGCTAAAAAGTTTTTGAAGATATCTTGGAAGGCAAAACTAACAGCTACTGAACCCAATCCTAACAAACCGATGATGTCTCCGGGACGCAAAGCCGGGAAAGCAATGACGCAGGCGATCGAACTGCCAGCCGCCCAAGTGAGGGCAAAGGCTATCTGCACCAAGAGCGATCGCAAGGATAAACTTTTGACAGTCTGTTGAGTAGCTGCCGAGACTGCGAGGCTAACAAACTTTGCTGCCGTGTTCGTCAGCACAATAACTACCACAGCCGCTGCTATTGAAGGCATTGCCTCGATCGCTTGACCCAGCAGATTTAACAAGCTAGTTTGGATTTGTTGAATTATGGCGCCCATTGTTAAATTTGAACTAAAAATTTTTAAGTAAATATATCGATCGCTGGCTAATTTATTATTTTGCCTGACCCTCGTTTATGCTATATTCAACAGACAATGATATCCGAGATGTCATATGTACTGCTGAGTTCATTCCCCGGAAAAACAGAAAGATGAATTTTGATTTGCAGCAACTGATTAAAACCTTCGGCTATTTGGGAATTTGGGCTATTGTGTTCGCAGAATCCGGATTGCTGTTCGGTTTTTTTCTGCCGGGAGACAGCTTGCTATTTGCTGCTGGAATTGTGGCGTCGGGGCCAAACTCTATGAATATTTGGACGCTAATTTTTGGGTGTTTTGTCTGCGCGGTGGCTGGCGATAATGTGGGCTATGCAACTGGACACCGCTGGGGCCGTCGCTTATTTAACAAGGAAGATTCCTGGCTGTTTAAGAAAGAATATTTAGATAAAACCGAAAACTTCTACGAAAAACACGGCCAAAAAGCAGTTGTACTGGCGAGATTTATGCCAATTGTCCGCACTTTTGCACCGATAGTGGCGGGAGTGGCGGCAATGAAATACAAAACTTTTATGTTTTACAACCTGATCGGCGGGTTTGTGTGGACGGTGGGGCTGACTCTACTCGGTTATTTTTTGGGAAAGATGATTCCTCCGGACAAAGTTGACCAATATTTACTGCCGATTGTTGGTGTAATAATTGTACTTTCTTTTGTGCCTTCAGTTATTCATATAATTCAAGAACGCCGCGCTAACAAAAAAGATTGATGGCGAGGAGTGCGAGACTGGTGTGTGTCAAAAAGGTCGATCGGGCACAATATCTATAAATCGGGGAACTTGCAGCGACCTAGGTTAATCTGGTACAACTAACAAAGTTGAATGATTTCTGGGAAATAACATAAATGGTAGCTACATCCGTCAAAATTAAACACGAAGTCAAAGACTTATCCCTCGCCCCGTTGGGCAAGCAACGTATCGAGTGGGCCGGCCGCGAAATGCCGGTATTGCGTCAAATTCAAGAACGCTTCGCTAAAGAAAAGCCCTTCGCAGGCATCCGTATTTCAGCTTGCTGCCATGTCACCACAGAAACAGCTCATTTGGCGATCGCCCTGAAAATGGGCGGTGCAGACGCTGTACTCATCGCCAGCAACCCCTTGAGCACCCAAGATGACGTAGCAGCTTGCCTAGTTGAAGACTACGGCATTTCCGTCTTCGCCCTGAGAGGAGAAGACGCGGCTACCTACGAACGTCACGTTAACACAGCCCTAGATCACCGTCCAAACATCATCATCGATGACGGCAGCGACGTGGTAGCAGCCCTGATCCAGCACCGCCCCAACCAAATTTCCGACTTGATCGGAACTACCGAAGAAACCACCACAGGCATTGTACGTCTGCGGGCGATGTTGAAAGATGGCGTGCTGACTTTCCCAGCCATGAACGTTAACGACGCCGACACCAAGCACTTCTTCGACAACCGCTACGGTACCGGTCAATCTACTCTAGACGGCATTATCCGCGCTACCAATATTTTGTTAGCCGGTAAAAATATTGTAGTTGCAGGCTACGGTTGGTGCGGCAAAGGCACGGCACAACGGGCTCGCGGCATGGGCGCTAACGTAATTGTCACCGAAATCGATCCGATTCGGGCGATCGAAGCAGTGATGGACGGTTTCCGCGTGATGCCAATGGACGAAGCAGCCACCGTCGGAGACATTTTCATCACCGTCACCGGCAACAAACACGTCATTCGTGCCGAACATTTCGACACCATGAAAGACGGCGCAATGGTTTGCAATTCCGGTCACTTCGACATCGAAATTGACCTCAAATCCCTCGGTGCAAAAAGCACTGGCGTGAAGACAGTACGTTCTTTCACTCAAGAATACCGTCTCAATAACGGCAAGTCGATTATTGTCTTGGGCGAAGGCCGTTTGATCAACTTGGCAGCCGCCGAAGGACACCCTAGCGCCGTGATGGATATGAGCTTTGCCAACCAAGCTTTAGCCGCCGAACATCTTGTCACAAACAAAGGCAAACTAGAGCCAGGTATTCACTCAATCCCTGTGGAAGTTGACAGAGAAATCGCGCGTCTCAAATTGGAAGCAATGGGTATTTACATTGATACCTTGACTCCCGATCAAATTGAGTACACCAACTCCTGGACTTCGGGCACTTAATCATAGTATTGAGTTGTAGCGGCAATCCCATTGCTGGCAAGTTAATGTTAAACCGATAGTCTTTCTTGTTTGTGTCGAAGTCTAGATCCCCCCTAACCCCCCTTAATAAGGGGGGAACCGGAATCTTCTCAAAGTCCCCCTTCTTAAGGGGGATTTAGGGGGATCTAGACTCAGGTAAAAACGACATTTCTCAGGGCTTTCAGTCTTAAGTTGTCACCAATGGGCAGAGCCTAGGAACGAGCAAACTACTGACTAATGACTACTGACTACTGACTACCTATTACCAATTATTAAATCAAAATGGTTGAATGGATAACTAACACAATGCAGTCGATGGGCTATCTCGGCATTGCACTGTTGATGTTCTTAGAAAATTTGTTCCCGCCGATCCCCTCAGAATTGATCATGCCGCTGGCAGGATTCACCGCATCGAAGGGCGATATGGACTTAACCCTGGCGATCGCAGCAGGGACAATCGGCACCATTCTCGGAGCACTTCCCTGGTACTATGCCGGCAAATTATTGAGCGAAGAACGCTTGAGAAATTTAGCAGACAAATATGGCAAATGGATTACAGTATCCGGTGCAGATATTGACAAATCAAATAGATGGTTTAACAGACACGGCAACAAAGCCGTATTTTTGTGTCGCCTCGTACCGGGAGTTCGCACTCTGATTTCCCTGCCCGCCGGCATCAACAATATGGCTTTAATCCCGTTTTTAGTCTACTCAACAATCGGCACAATTTTGTGGGTGAGTTTCCTCACTTTTGCCGGATATAAATTAGGTGAAAATTATGCACTTGTAGATGATTACCTCGCTCCCGTTTCCAAAATAGTTGCCGTGACTATTGTCATCGGCTTTATTTTGTGGGTTGTGAAAAAGAATATGCAGAAGGAAAAATATCGCAAATAAAGACATCATCAAAAGAATCTGCGTTTATCTGCGTTCATCTGCTTTGCTGTGCGGTAAAAAATAAAGTCATCCAAATTTTTGGCAATTATTTAGAAAAATTTGAGGTTTAGACAGATAATCGTGGCAAAATAAGGAGAATTGCTATCCGCACTGTTAAGATATGTACGAAAAGATTGTAGCCCCCACAACTGGTTCTAAAATTACATTCAAAGACGGTTCGCCGATCGTCCCCAACGACCCAATTATCCCCTTCATACGCGGTGACGGTACGGGCGTAGACCTCTGGCCAGCATCCCAGAAAGTCATGGATACTGCCGTAGAAAAGGCTTACGGAGGCCAGCGGAAAATCAACTGGTTCAAGATTTACGTAGGCGACGAAGCCTGCGATGTCTACGGTACTTACCAGTATTTACCCCAAGATTCCCTAGATGCCATCAAAGAGTACGGCGTCGCCATCAAAGGCCCGCTGACAACCCCAGTAGGTGGCGGAATTCGATCGCTCAACGTAGCATTGCGCCAAATATTTGACCTCTACGCCTGCGTGCGGCCCTGCAAATATTACGATGGCACCCCATCGCTGCACAAAACTCCCGAACTGCTAGATGTAATTATTTACCGGGAAAATACAGAAGATATATACCTGGGAATTGAATGGAAACAAGGCAGTGAAATCGGTAACAAACTAATTGAATACCTCAACAATGAGTTAATTCCTGCAACGCCAGAACACGGCAAAAAACAAATACGCCTCGATTCTGCGATCGGCATTAAACCAATTAGCAAAAGTGGTTCTCAGCGTTTAGTGCGGCGGGCAATTACCCACGCTTTGCGGTTGCCAAAAGATAAGCAGCAAGTAACCTTGGTGCACAAAGGCAACATCATGAAATACACCGAAGGAGGTTTCCGAGATTGGGGTTACGAGTTGGCAACCACCGAATTTCGTGCTGATTGCGTAACAGAAAGAGAGTCCTGGATTCTCGGCAACAAAGAGCACAATTCCGAGATTAGCTTAGAAGAAAATGCCCGCCAAATAGATCCGGGCTACGATGCTTTGACACCCGAAAAACAAGCCGTAATTTGTAAAGAAGTTGCCGATGTTCTGTCCGCAATTTGGGAAAGTCACGGTAGCGGAAAGTGGAAAGAAAAAATCATGGTCAATGACCGAATTGCTGACAGTATTTTCCAACAAATTCAAACTCGACCAGCCGAATATTCAATTTTGGCGACGATGAATTTAAACGGCGATTATTTGTCAGATGCTGCCGCAGCAATTGTCGGCGGATTGGGCATGGGCCCCGGTGCGAATATTGGTGATGAATGTGCTGTTTTTGAGGCGACTCACGGCACTGCACCTAAACACGCCGGTCTCGATCGAGTTAATCCCGGTTCCCTGATTTTGTCGGGAGTGATGATGTTAGAATATATGGGATGGCAGGAAGCGGCAGATTTGATTAAGAAGGGTTTGGGCGCGGCAATTTCTAACGGTGAAGTTACCTATGATTTGGCAAGGTTGATGGAGCCGCCTGTACCTGAGTTAAAGTGTTCTGAGTTTGCTGAAGCGATTATTAAGCACTTTGGTGATTAGGTTTGAGGGATTTTTTTGAACGGGCTAGAAGCCCGTTCCACAAAGAAAGAGTGAAGTTGATTGTGGGGTGGGCTTCTAGCCCGCCCAAAACCAGAATATTTGATTGTGGGGTGGGCTTCTAGCCCGCCCAAAACCAGAATATTTGATTGTGGGGTGGGCTTCTAGCCCGCCCAAAACCAGAATATTTGATTGTGGGGCGTTGCTCCTAGCCCGCTACAAAAAGTGCTATTTTTGTATAGCTGGAACAGCCATACCGCGCTCAACGGCGGGACGCTTCTGCAAGTTTTCTACCCAACGTTTGAGGTGGGGATGGTTGTCGAGGGTTAATCCTTGAAATTCGTAAATAGCCACCCACGGATAAGTCGCGATATCCGCGATCGAATATTCGCCGCAAATGTATTCGTATTTTGCTAGTTGAGAATCTAATACTCCGTAGAGGCGCAAGGTTTCTTTTTCGTAGCGTTGAATTGCATAGGGAATTTGTTCGGGTGCAAAACGTCTGAAGTGGTTTAGTTGTCCGAACATTGGCCCGACGCTGGCCATTTGAAACATCAGCCACTCCATGACTTGAAAGTATTTGTGTTTGTCGGTGGGCAGAAATTGGCCTGCTTTTTCGGCTAGATAGATCAGGATGGCGCCTGACTCGAAGACTGTAATGCTGTTATCGCGATCGACTATAGCGGGTATTTTGCTGTTGGGGTTGATGGCGATGAATTCCGGGCTAAATTGGTCGTTTTTGCTGATGTCTATGACGTGCACGTTGTAGGGTAAACCTATTTCTTCGAGCATGATCGAGACTTTGCGGCCGTTCGGTGTGGTAAAAGTGTAGAGGTCGATCATAATTGACAGTTGATAGTTGACAGTTGACAGTTGAGGACAAGGTTTTTAAGACTGGAATTTATACCCTGTTCTAAAAACTTGGGGAATCCTGGGAACCCGGATGGGAAACCCTATTTTTTGGTATGATTATATTATAGTGATTTAAGGCGTATGATTAATAATAATGAATATTCTGGAAATTCTTAAAGATGACTACCGCAGATTTCCTGAAAATCAGACTTACAGCATTTATGCAAAAGATGTTTATTTTGAAGACCCAGTAAATCGATTTACTGGAGTCGATCGCTACCGAAAAATGATCGGGTTTATGGGAACTTTTTTTCAACAGATTAAACTCGACTTGCACGATATTTCTCAGTCTGGAGATACTGTACAAACTCGCTGGACTCTGAGTTGGATCGCGCCTCTACCTTGGAAACCGAAAATGGCGATCGCGGGTAAAAGCGAACTGAAGGTTAACGGCGACGGTTTAATCGTTTCCCACATCGATTACTGGAACTGTTCGCGGTTGGATGTGCTGAAACAACTAATATTTGCGATCGACAAATAACCGCCTGTAAGTAGCCTGTAGGGTGTGCACTGCGAGCGGGTTGAGCTTGTAGGGCGCTCTTTTGGAGGACTGAAGTCCTCACTACAAACTTTCTGCCTGCGATCGGGGTTTTTAACGGATATTCGAGGTTTGAAGTAAGTTTTTTGGTTGAAAACCGCGTTTTGGGCGATCGGGCTATTGACCTTAGCCGATATTTGTGTTACAAATATACTACACAGTAGATCGAGTTAAATATATTTAAACAAAAATGCCCTACGAAAAATTAGAAATATCCACCCCAAAACCAGTATTATCCTGGGCAAATCACGCCCTGGGCGACAAAGAGACCAAGATGGCAACCAATGTAGCATCTTTGCCCTTTGTATTCAAACACGTCGCATTAATGCCCGACGTACATTTAGGAAAAGGAGCTTTAGTCGGTTCAGTAATTGCCACAAAAGAAGCAATTATTCCGGCTGCTGTGGGCGTGGATATTGGTTGCGGGATGATGGCCGTAAAAATGCCATTCAGCGCCAACAAATTAGAAGGCAAACTCAAACAAATTCGCCTCGATATCGAAGCAGCAATTCCCGTCGGATTTGCAGAAAACAAAGAAGTCGAAAAATCTGTCACCAACTGGCAAAGATGGGGCGATTTCAAGGAACTGCATCAAGGAGTCCAGCACCAAGATAATAAAGCTTTAAAACAGTTAGGTTCCCTCGGCGGCGGCAATCATTTTATTGAGGTTTGCGTTGACACCGAAAACTCGGTTTGGCTGATGCTGCACTCTGGTTCGCGCGGTATCGGCAATCTGCTAGCCCAACACCACATCGACACTGCCAAAGACTTAGCTAAACTCGCAGAAATTAGTTTGGCTGACAAAGATTTAGCTTATTTTGTAGCGGGTACGCCGGAGTTTGCTGCTTATTGGCACGATTTGCAGTGGGCACAGGATTATGCGAGTTTTAATCGCGATATCATGATGAATCGGTTTAAGAAAATTGTGGAAAAGCATCTCGCGGGTGGCAAAGTTACGAAGCCGCTGTTGCAGGTGAATTGCCACCACAATTATGCGGAAAAAGAGGTGCATTTTGGGGAAGATGTGTATGTGACTCGCAAAGGTGCTGTGCGCGCGCAAGTTGACGATTTGGGGATTATTCCAGGTTCGATGGGGGCGAAATCTTTTATTGTGAAGGGCAAAGGTAATGTGGAAAGTTACTGTTCTTGTTCTCACGGTGCGGGGCGATTGATGTCTCGCAGTAAGGCGAAGAATGTATTCACTCTCGATGATTTTGTGCGGCAAACTGAGGGGGTTGAGTGTCGAAAAAATGAGGAATTTTTAGATGAAATTCCGGGGGCTTATAAGCCGATTGAGGAGGTGATGAGTCAGCAGTCGGATTTGGTGGAAGTTGTGGCGACTCTGAAGCAGGTGGTTTGCGTCAAGGGGTGATGGGGGAAGTGGGGAGAGATTTTCAGCCTATTTTAGGGTTGAAGTTTTGCGATCGTCTCCTCTTTCTTCCATGCTACAATATTGCTCAACTGCAACAATTTAAATATTTTTAGCAATTTGAACAAAAAGAATTAACTTATGAAAATTATTTCACTCCAATTAAAAAATCATTTTTTGGGTTGGGATTTTGATGAAATTAAATTTTCATCCAATTTAACTCTTTTAGTTGGCATATCAGGTGCAGGCAAAACCCAAATCTTGCGTGGAATTATCGATTTAAAACGTATAGCCAATGGAAAAGCTATCAATGGATTGGAATGGAAAATCATATTTTCTACTGTAAACGGCACTGAATTTATTTGGGAAGGTGGTTTTGATACTGTTGAAACCAATGAACTAAATTTTGACGATCCTGAAAAAGAAAACCCAGATGAAAATGAAAAACCATCATTTATTTATGAAAAACTGATTTCAAAAAATGAGGTATTATTTGAGCGGAATAAAGAGGATATAAAATTCAAAAATAGCCAAATACCAAAGCTTTCTTCACATCAATCAATGATGTATTTATTAAAAGAAGAAACTGTTATAAAAGAAGCTTTTGATGCTCTAAATAAAATAGAATATCGCGACCATACAATCAACGGTCTGCGTCTTAGAAGCTCAAAGCAATCTTTGCACTCGATTAAAAACAAATATCAAACCTTAGAGAGCATAGTAAATAGCGATGAGGATATTAGAACTAAGCTATATCTGATTTATGAAAATAAGTTAGATATTTTTGAAGCAATTAAGTCAAGATTCATTGATGTTTTTCAACAAATCGAAGATGTCAGAGTTGAGCCTTTTAAAACAGACGACTTGTTCAAAGGATTTGCTGATATATTTGTCCCTGTTATTTCTATCAAAGAGAAATCTGTGCCTAAATGGATTAGGGAAGATAGGATGTCTTCGGGTATGTTACGTACAATTATTCATCTTGGCGAAATTTTTCTCTCAAATGAAGGTTCGGTAATATTGATTGATGAATTTGAGAATAGCTTAGGAATTAATTGTATTGATATCTTAACTGATGACCTGATTCATGAAAATAAAACCTTGCAATTTATTGCCACAAGTCATCACCCTTATATTATAAATAATATTCCCTATGAATATTGGAAAATTGTTACTCGACAAGGCGGACACATTAGAACCTGTAATGCCTCGGATTATCATCTAGGTAAATCTAAACAAGACGCATTTATTCAGTTAAACAAAATTCTCGAAAAACAATCGTAGTATGAATTTGTATTTTGTATTTGAAGGAAAGACAGAACCGATTGTTTATAAAAAGTGGTTATCTGTGCTGCTTCCAGAGTTGACGGAAGTGGATAGTTTTGATGCGGTAATTCAGAATAATTATTATTACGAAAGTGATATGGGCGTTCCTAGTTGCTATAGAGTTACTGCTAATGCTATCCAAGAAATAAACCTATTTCCTCAATATAATTACTTGGTTTTATTCACAGACGCAGATCGTTTTACAGTTTCGGAGAAACAAGCGGAAGCTGATGAGCAAATTAAGTCGGAATTAAAAGATAAACCTTTTCAATCTCTACCGGTAAATTGTCAACTCGAAGTTATTGTGCAGAAAGTTTGTCTGGAAACTTGGTTTTTAGGAAATCGAAAATTTTTTGTGAGAAATCCACAACATAATGAAATTTTGAAGCAATATATTAAATATTTTGATGTCTGTCAAGATAATCCTGAAGATTTAGCGAGCGAATTTGTCCAAAATGCGGAAAATACAAAGGAAATTTTCGGATATAAAACAAAAGCTCTGTTTCATGAAGGTTATCTTAGAGGAATTTTTAAAGAACGTAGTTTGGCTTCAAAAACGCATTTATCTTATAGTAAACCTAGACCGAGAGAAGTGCAAGAAGAATATTATCTTAAACAACTCATCGCAAGAGTTGAGGCAAATTCAGATCATTTACTGAATTTTCAAGATTTTATAAGTTTTTGTTTAAAAATCAAGGGGCAATTAAATAAATAATACATTATCTCTTTATATTTTAGCCGTTTCGATGTGAGTATTTAATTATTATAGTGGGCTTTTATCCACTTAAGTATTGCCCCAATTAAGTTCTATTTTTTGGCTGTTTGTTGGCGTCAGGGTGTCATGCGTTCGACGCGGTTTCGTTTCTGGTGGCAAATGATGGCGATCGCTCTGATTAAACCTCGTCTATTCTACGATTACATGACTGTTTTAGGCCTAGGCGAACATTTCTTTAATTACCGTCATGAAGTGAAAGCGCAACTGCTGCAACAGCTAGAAACCATCGATCGCCCAAAACAGCAAAAAGTGCTGGAACCAGTTTCAATTGTTTAAATCGGTTTCGCCCTTGAGATCGTGTTCGATTTAGCGATCGTCAGATCTCGATCGAGGCGGGGCGGGTTGACAAGATTTCGGATTTGTGCTGGATATCTTGGCGAACCCGCCCTACAAAATCGTGGTATCGATCGAACGCTATTTTATTCCCAATATGTCTCCCAATCATTTTTAAACGCTTGTTGCAGTTTTTTCATGTAAGCCATAGTTTTAATCTTGACCATCCAGATACTGTTAGCCTTATCCTTTCCTTTACAAACAACTCCTTCGGCTACACCGTATTTTCCTTGACGGACTTCATCGATAAATTTGCCTGTCAACTTTCCGCGATACACAACTCTGGCAATGTTTACTAAACTGAAATCTCGAAGGAATTGCTCTGGATCGACAATACCTCGATCGCCCTGCACGTCTAACAGCACCAAATTTTTGGGTTCCTCCTGTTTGTGCATTCCTGCAAATGAGCTAGCACCAAAAAACTCTGTAAATACCGTGATTTCTGGGCTGTGATATTCTGGGTTCGCCTGAAATACAACTTCCAGAGATTTCGCGAAGTCTCTGACGAAAATCTGCGGCGCTTCCTCCAAACCCGGATGTGCAGCGTTAAATTCTGCAATTCCCCGATCGTCTAAATCAAATCTGTCGCGACGTGTTCCAAACGCATACCAGCCCAGTTGCTGTTCCCAAACCCAATGCAGATTAGTGCCATCGTACTTTTCAAAGGCTGTGCACTTATCTAATGGAGCGTTTTTGCTGTCGGGAATTTTGGGATAGGCAAGTTGGATTTTTGTCACTTTCTTGACTTGCTTTTGATGCTGAATTTAAGATCGTAGTTTATATTATCTTCGGTTAGTTAAGCGCGATCGAGGTTTTGGTAGTGAGGAATGCGAGTTTTTGGATTTATGCGGACTGAAGTCCTCACTACAAACCTATTTTTTGGTTATTGAACCGGGGATTGTAATTTTCCCAAGCTATTTCCTAACAGGCCATTTGCTGCCACTCTCTTTCTAGCAAGCGCAGTAATCTTTCATCACCTTTGGCTGTGGCTACTTGTTTCCGCCGATCGAGAATATTGCAAATATGCACCCGGTGAACTTGCGCCAAATCCGCAGCAGTTGGTGCAGATTCAACCGCCGCGCAAGCTACGCCAACTGTTGTGACATCCTGCTGGGCTTGAAAATCTCGCTTTGTGGTAGAGTTGATACCGCCGTATTTTTTGGGGACAGCCAGGTGTCTCGGATACCGATAGTTCCAGTCTTGACCCCGATATTTGCCCGCCACTTCGCCTTCGATCATATCGACTGTCGGAATGTCGTACTCGTAGTTGGCACCGCGATAAGTGAGTTTCATATTCTTCGATCCTTATATTGAGATAAAAACGATCGTCAGTCGATTTTAGATTTACTTCACAGATGAATCTGGTAGCTGGGACTTTCGTCTAAAATTTTGCGATCGACCCTCATGAGTGTCCCGGCTTGTACCCGTTTTTGGGCGGGGTCAGGTCAGGTTTGCTTTTTGTTACCTAAAACTTATTTAGTTTCTGTATTCAATTATACTGTTTATTAAGTAAAGCGCGCTTATTTACAAAAATTAATATTTTGAGGGTGAGAAGGCAGGAAAAAACCCGCCATAGCGGGTTTAATCGAGCTTTGACTAATTCGATCGTACTCAGAACGAAACGGATCGAGATCCGAAGAACTACCCGACTGTCACTTGATCGGTTTGCACGCCCGTCGCACCCTCTTCAGCAGAGGCAATGGCCACCAACTTGTCAAGAACTTCCTGACTGGGAACTTGACCCTTGAGAACAACCGTGCCGCTGAGCTGAGCAACCCAAACAGTCTCGATATCAGCAACTTCTGAATCGCCGTCAAAAGCCAAGGCCACCCGCTTCGCCAGGCCGCTTTCGTCAAAATTTCCGTCTGGGCCGACTTTAGCAGGAGCAATCGATTGTGCTTCGGCAGCTTGCTGTACTACTTCTGCCATTGGTTGAGCCTGCTCTTCAGGCTTTTCCATTCCAAACAGTCTTTTAAACCAACCCATAGAAGTTGAGTCTCCAGAAAATACACTTTTTCCAAGATAGCTCTAGAATTCCAAAAGAATCGTAATTGTTGCAAAACTAAGCGAAATTTCTGAAAATGCTTTTTCGACCGACTTTCAGAATCTAAAATCTCCAATGGTATCCCTATGTTGATGTTACTTTTTTATGTCGGGGACGATCGCTATGCCCTCGATAGCAGGCGCGTAGTCGAAGTAGTTCCCACTGTCACCTTGAAAAAACTCCACAACGCGCCGGAATACATTCCCGGCTTGTTTAACTACCGGGGACATCTCGTCCCGGTCATTGATTTGTGCCAAATGATACAGGGGAGAGCCGCCCGCGCTTACTTGAGCACGCGCATCGTCTTAGTCAATTGCCAGTTTCCCAATACTTCTGAGGGAAACAACGACAGTTTGCACGGCCCCCTAATTTTAGGGCTGATGGCGGAACGGGTGACAGAAACTCTCGACAAACCGGAAACCGAATTTGTTAGTCCCGGCATTAAGATTGACAGCACTCCTTATTTGGGAGAAATGATTGCAGACGATCGCGGTATGATTCAATTTGTCAGGGTAGAACATTTGCTGCCTGAATCCCAAAAAACTTACCTGCTTCCCCAGCAGGAAGACTGAGATTTAGTCATTGGTCATTGGTTATTGGTTATTGGTTATTGGTTATTGGTTATTGGTTATTGGTTATTGGTTATTGGTTATTGGTCATTGGCAATGGGTAATTGGTCATTAGTCATTAGTCATTGGCAATGGGTAATTGGTCATTAGTCATTGGCAATTGGTAATTGGTAATTGGTAATTGGTAATTGGTAATTGGTAATTGGTAATTGGTAATTGGTCAACTGTCAACTGTCAACTGTCAACTGTCAACTGTCAACTGTCAACTGTCAACTGTCAACTGTCAACTGTCATACGAGCTAAAATCAATGACACAAGTAGCAATTGAAGCTCTACTCAGACAAAAAATTGGTTTAGATGCCCTGACTATTGGGTCTAATACAATTACTAGAGCCGTTAACCGTCGGATGGAAGATTGCAGTTTAACGGATATCAGTATTTACTTGACAAAATTGCAAACATCCGCTCCAGAATTGGAAGAATTAATCGAAGCTGTCGTGATACCGGAAACTTGGTTTTTTCGCGATCGCGAACCTTTTGTTTTTTTGAGCCGCTACGCGCTTTCGGAATGGTTTCCACAAAATCCCGGCAAAACCCTGCGCGTGTTGAGCCTTCCTTGTTCGACGGGAGAGGAACCTTACTCGATCGCGATCGCCCTACTAGATGCTGGTTTAAATCCGATCAACTTCAGCATCGATGCGGCAGACATCAGCAAAGTTGCTCTCAAAAAAGCCCAGCGCGCAGTTTACGGCAGAAACTCTTTCCGCGACAAAAACTTGGATTTTCGCGATCGCTATTTTACTCCGCTGCCGGGAGACCTTTATCAGTTGAACGACTTGGTGAGAAGGAAAGTTAATTTTATTCAGGGTAATATTCTAGATAGCTATTTTTTATCTAACCAACTTCCTTACGATGCAATTTTTTGTCGCAATGTGTTAATTTATTTCGATCAAACAGGCAGAAATCAGACCATTCAACTGTTAAATCGATTGTTAAACAAAACAGGAATATTATTTTTGGGTCACTCAGAAAGCGGGCAGAAACTGCCTCCTCAATTTGTCTCGGTGCGTCATTCCCTAGCATTTGCTTACCGCAAAACAGATATTCCATACAGCCCGCAAGTTCAGGTCAAAAAAGAGCCGACTAATATCAGTTATTCGCGGATTGTTCGAGAGTTTAAACACGCGGGAAATAGGGAAAATCTTCGCAGCGATCAGTTGCCAAGTATTAACAGTAAATCCTCTACTTCCCATCAAAAATATCCGAGAGAGAATGAGAATTCGGGGATTTTGCCAATTCGGGCGATCGCCCCACCACCAGATCCTGCTAAGTCTGCGAGTGCGGATTTAGACGCAGCGCGACGTTTGGCCGATCGCGGACAATTGCAGGAAGCAGCCAAACTGTGCGAAACTTACCTCAGTCAAAATCCCACGAATGCTGATGCTTACGTCTTATTGGGCCAAGTTTATCAAGCAAGGGGCGATCGCCAACAAGCTGAGCAATCTTTCCAAAAAGCAACTTACCTCAAGCCGGATCACTATGAAGGACTAATTCACCTAGCTTTGCTCAAAGAAGAGCGAGGAGATATTGCCGGTGCTGCGATCGTCCGCCGGCGCATTCAGCGAATGGAAAAATAGCCTAAGAATTCAGTTGACAGTTGACAGTTGATAGTTGACAGTTGACAGTTGAGGGCGACCTCTACCTACAAGGAAGAGGATTGGAGTAATTAATAGTCTGAGTTTAATTTCTCCCTCAAAGGGAGAGGCTTTCAACCAATTCTTTCTGGTAATAACTGAGAATCGAAGCATGGACAATATTTTTAAGCATATGACTTTGCAAAGACGCATGATCGCTGCGTTTGTGTTCATGGGGGCGATCGTGCTTGTTGTAGCTTTAGTCGGCGCCAGCGGAAATTTTCGGCTATCCGGGCACCTGAAATCGATCGCCAACGATGCTTATCCCAGCACCGTCGCTTTGTGGAAAATCAACGAAGGACAAACACAGGTGCAGTCTTCCGATCGGATGCTGCTCAACGAAGCAATCAATGCTGACCAAAGACGCCGAGAAATCGCGAGAATAAATAATGCTTGGAATCAGATAAATCAAGGTTTTCAAGAGTACGATAAACTTGGGCGCAACGAGGAAGAAGACAAACTTTATCAAAAATTTAAACCGCTGTGGCAAAAGTGGACTGAGGCTCACAAAGAATTCCAAGAACTCAATAAAGAATATGAAAGAATAGGCATTGTCAATCCCCGGCAAATCCAAATTGATTTGCTCAAACAGGGTAAAACTAAATCACCTGAACTAGCAACTGCTGCATCAGCAGTTGAGGTGCTTAACAGAATGAACGACAAAGCTTTGAACGAGAAAGTAATTACATTTCAAGCTGCGACAGAGGGAATGCTGGAACTCCTGAACTACGATCGCCAATTAGCAGCAGACTCAGGCAAAGCTGCCACCGAAGATATCAGTCAAACTCGGTTCTGGGTGATTTTAGGCACGCTGCTGGGCCCTTTAACGGCCGTACTGTTTGGACTGTACTTTAGCAATACGATCGCCAAACCGTTAGGGGCTAAAATTGCCGGAGTGGTGGATGTAGCAGAGAAAATGTCGATCGGCGATTTAACAGGAGAAGTTCATGTCAGCGACACCAAAGACGAAATTAGCAAATTGGAGAACTCCTTCCGCAGCATGAATCGCGGTTTGGCCGGATTAATCAAACAAGTGCAAACATCGGGCATACAAATCACTTCATCAGCCACCCAAATAGCCGCTTCTGGCAAACAATTAGAAGCCACAGTCAACGAACAAGCAGCATCCACCAACGAAGTTGTAGCTACTGCCAAAGAAATCGCAGCCACCAGTGGTAAACTCGTAAAAACGATGGATGAAGTTTCCCACATGGCAGAGTCAACTGCCCGCGAAGCTAGCACAGGTCAAAAAGAGTTAGTTCGCATGGAGAATACCATGAAAGTCTTGGGAAATGCTACCATTTCTATCTCTAACAAACTCGGAATCATTAGCGAAAAAGCCAACAATATCAACAGCATTGTTACCACGATTACAAAAGTAGCCGATCAAACTAATTTACTTTCCTTAAATGCAGCGATCGAAGCCGAAAAAGCCGGAGAATACGGCATGGGTTTTGCCGTCGTCGCCCGCGAAATTCGCCGCCTAGCCGACCAAACAGCCGTTGCCACACTCGATATTGAAAACATGGTTAAAGAGATGCAGTCAGCCGTTTCTACTGGGGTGATGGAAATGGATAAATTCTCCCATGAAGTCAGCAAAGGGATGGAAGATATTCGTAACATCGGCGTGCAATTAGCCGAAATTATTCAGCAAGTACAATCTCTCACTCCCCGCTTCGATTCGGTAAATAGAGGCATGGAAGCTCAATCGGAAGGAGCTCAGCAAATTAGCGAAACTATGGCGCAGTTGGCCGAAACTTCCCTGCAAACGGCTGATGCTTTGCGGGAAATCAATAGTGCGATCGGCCTTTTGAACGAAGCAGCCCACGGGATGCGCCACGAAATTTCGCGATTCAAAGTCAATTGATAGTTACTCACACCCAATATTCGTCAGTATCTAAACTCTAAAATATCAAATTTTATTCATTATTTGTAGCAGGCAAAAAAGAGGTAAATTAAGTGCAGAAAAATTCAACTATTCAACAAATTTTGTGGAGGGGGTTTGGTACAATCTTTACGTTAATACTTATAGCAAATATTGTAGCACAACACACTAAAAATACTTTAGTTAAGTCTTTAGATAACGTTACTTCGAGCCATAAAATTTTGCAAGAATTGGCACAGTTAGATATGCTTTTGCTGGAAGCTGAGACTGGTCAGCGCGGCTATCTGTACACGGGAAAAGAGAATTTTTTAGAGCCATACAATGAAGCAAATGCAAGCATTAACGTGCAACTAGCAGAGTTGAGAGAGAAGATGAAAAATCCGACACAACAAGAAAAACTCGGTCAATTGCAAATCCTGATTAGAGAAAGAATCGATTATTTAGAAAAAACTATTCAACTCCGCAAATCTGGTCGAGAAGAGGAGGTAAAAAAAATAGTAAGTGCTGGAACAGGACTAGAAATTATGGCGAAGTTGAGGGGTAAAATCACAGAAATCAAAGAAACTGAAAATCGATTCTTGGATGAAAGAAAGAAATTCGCCCAGGAAGCTGAAATTTTTTCAACTTACTTTGCTGGGGCGAGCACTTTGATTATTGTCGGAGTTGGGGTGTTAATTTCTTGGGTAATTATCCGGAATATCGCGCAATCCTTGGGAATAGCAGTAAAAGTTGCAGAAGAGGTATCGGCGGGCAATTTAACTGCCAATATTTCAGCAAATTATCAGGGAGAAGTTGGCAAACTACTCGCCGGATTCCAAAGCATGACTCAAAGCCTAAGTTCCTTGATCGGGCAAGTACAAAATTCTGGTCTTCAAGTAACTGCTTCCTCTCATGAAATTGCTGCCTCAGGCAAGGAATTGGAGGAAGTAATCGCCAAACAAGCAGCTTCGATTAGAGAGGTGGAAGCTACTACAAAAGAGATAGCTGCTACTTCTCGACAACTGAAGCAAGCAATGCAGGGAATTACTTCTACCTTCCAAACTACCACAATAGCAGCAGAGGGCGGTCAGCGGAATTTAAGCCACATGGAAAATACCATGCGGGAATTATCAACCGCCACAACTTCTATTTCTAGCCAACTTAGCAACATCAGCGAAAAAGCTAATAATATTAGTCGAATTATTATTACAATAACCAAGGTAGCTGACCAAACTAATTTACTTTCTTTGAATGCTGCCATAGAAGCAGAAAAAGCAGGAAAATATGGTATGGGTTTTGCTGTAGTTGCTAGAGAAATTCGGCGTTTAGCCGATCAAACTGCTGTTGCTACTTTAGATATTGAAAAAATGGTTAAAGAAATGCAGGCAGCAGTTTCTACTGGGGTGACGGAAATGAACAAGTTTACTGAAGAAGTAAATGATAGCGTTGAGGATGTGGAAAGTGTGAGCTGGCAACTGACTGAAATTATCGAGCAGGTGCAGGCTATCACTCCGCGTTTTTCAGTGGTAAATCAGAGTATGGAGGCTCAATCGGAAGGCGCTCAGCAAATTAGCGAGGTGATGGTGTATCTGAGTCAATCGTCGTCGCAAACGGCGGGCGCATTGCGCGAAATTAACGGTGCTATCTCTCAATTAAATGAGGCATCTCAAGGTTTGCGTCAAGAAATTTATCGGTTTAAAGTAAGCAATAAGGATGTAGAAAATGTTTAAAAATATCAGTTTTAAAAAGCGCCTGAATGCTGCATTTATTTTTCTAGCTGTGATTGTTTTAGCTGTGGCTTGTATTGGTTGGAGCGGCACTTCTCGGCTGGGTGGACATATTGATACGCTAGCTAGTAATAGCCTGCCGAGCGTTAGTGGATTGTGGAAAGTTAATGAAGGACAAACGCAAATTGAGTCGTCGGAACGGGCTTTACTGGATCTGGAACTCAGCCCAGAGGAAAGGAGAAGTGAGTTGACGAGAATTCAGAAAGCTTGGGAGCAGATTAATGAGGGTTTCAAAGAGTATGAAACCACATCCAGAACTGCGGAGGAAGATAAGATATACAAAGAATTGCAGGCTAAATGGGATATCTGGAAGAAAAATCACGAAGCTTTTTTAGATTTAAATAAAAGATTTGAGAGTTTAGGAATTCTCAACCCATTTAAAAGGCAGATCGAACTGATTGGCCAAGGGAATACTAAGTCGCCCGATATCGAGGCTGCTAGAAGGGCTGGGGCGTTTTACAATCAATTGAGCGATCGCGCCAAAGCGAATCGACCCTCGTTTGAATCAGCTACTAACTTAATATTGGAAGACCTCAAAATCAATGAAACAACGGGACAACTAGCTAAACAGCAGTCTAAAAACGATATTAGTCAAACCACATTCTGGGTAATTTTGGGCATGATTCTCGGGCCGCTAACGGCTGGACTGTTTGGACTGTTTCTCACGAGCGCGGTATCCCAAACTCTGGAAAATCAAATAGATCTGTCGGGCCTCAGAATTAGTGGATCTACGAACCAAATTGCCTCCTCCGGCAAGGAATTGGAAGCGACGATGAATCAACAAGTGGCTTCGACTAATGAAGTAGTAGCCACGGCTAAAGAAATTGCTGCTACTGCTATGCAACTGGCGAGGACAATGGATGAAGTTTCGGAGATGTCCCACCAAGCTGCTCAATCTGCCGGCGGCGGTAAACAAGAAATTGGTCGCATGGAATCCACGATGAATAAATTAGCAGATTCTACCAGTGCGATCTCGGGTAAATTGGGAGTTATTAGCGAAAAAGCTAATAATATTAACAGTATTATCACGACGATTACGAAGGTGGCAGATCAAACTAATTTGCTTTCGCTCAACGCGGCTATTGAAGCGGAAAAAGCGGGAGAGTACGGGTTGGGTTTTGCGGTGGTGGCTAGGGAAATTCGCCGACTGGCAGATCAAACGGCGGTGGCTACTTTGGATATTGAAAATATGGTTAAAGAAATGCAGTCTGCGGTGGGTGTTGGCGTGATGGAAATGGATAAGTTTACTAATGAGGTGCGCCGCGGGGTGGAAGATGTGCAAACTATTAGTTTGCAGTTGGAATCGATTATCCAGCGGGTGCAAGCTTTGACTCCGCGTTTTGAAGAGGTGAATGAGGGGATGGATGCACAGTCTCAGGGTGCTGTGCAAATTAGCGAGGCGATGGTGCAGTTGAGTGAGGCTTCTTCGCAAACTGCGTCGGCGCTCCGGGATATCAATGGGGCGATCGGGCAAGTTAATGATGCTACACTCGGTTTACGCCACGAAATGCTAGCGTTTTTAAAGTAAATAGGGAGTCGGCGGATCGAGTCGGTTTTTTTAGCTAGTCAGACGGGAATCCCCACACTATATCGCTTCGATTAGTGTGGGATGAAAGGCGCGTGAACCGAGGATTCCACATCTTCATGTCCTCGTCAGCATAGCGGGCGAGCAATGAAGGTGTGGATGACGAGATCAACAAATCTTTATCTGCTAGCATCATTACTCGACACAATTATTAAATTACTACTTGACTTTATCTAGTATTTTCTGGTATTTTTATGACCAGCAAATGCGTAAAGGTCGTAGCGCAATGAAAGTAACGTATCAGTATCAGTTCTATCCCGACACCAATCAAAAATTAACCCTCAACCATTGGTTGAGAATTTGTCGCTATTGGTACAACAGACAGCTAGGCGATCGATTTGATTGGTGGGAAAGAAACCGCACTGCTATAAATGCTTGTCCATTGGTTGCTAGCATCTCTGCGCCTCGCGAAAAGCCCAACTACTACTCTCAAAAGCAACAATTGCCCGCCCTCAAAAAAGACCTAGTAAAAGTCTTCCACAGTGGTGAGCTATTGGACTTCAAGCAGGTAGATTCAACTATCCTGCAAGATGTTTCTAAACGAGTAGATAAAGCCTTTGAACGGTTTATAGTAGGGGATAGTAAAGGCGGTCGATCGGGTAAACCCCGATTCAAGACTGAAGCTGATTACCGGACGATGACTTTTTCTACGGCTAACAGCGATTGGATTAAGTTGGTTCGCAAGAATTGGTTTTATATCCGATTGCCGAAGTTGGGCGTGATAAAAGTTCGGAGGCACCGCCCAATCCCCGATGGATTTACCGTCAAGCAAATTAGTGTAACTAGAAAGGCTGATGGTTGGTTCGCCCAGATAATGCTTGAAGACGCTTCAGTACCCCAGTTTATTTCTGACAAAGTTACCCCAAACTGGGATAACTCAATTGGGTTAGATGCGGTGCTGCATGAAGATGTCTATTTAGCAACGTCATCGGGCGAAAAGTTGCCTTCATTGAAACCGCTTCGCAAAAACCAAGCTAAGTTAGACCGCATTTCAAAAAAGCGGAATAAGCGGAAGCGTGGCTGTAGCGCCCGACGGAAATTAGCAAAAAAAGAAGCGAGACAGCACCAAAAAATAGCGCGTTCTCGCCAAGACTTCCACTATAAAACAGCTCACAAACTTGTCAGGTCTGGAGCTAAATTCTTTTTTCACGAAGATTTGAACTTAAAAGGCTTAACGAAGCGGAATAAAGTTAAGCAAGACGATGAGGGTAACTACCTCCCAAACGGTCAATCAGCCAAATCAGGACTAAACAAGTCTTGGCTGGATGCTGCGTTTGGTCAATTTTTCAAGACGCTGGAATACATAGCCGAAAAAGCTGGATCAGCCGTCGTTCCGCAAAAACCTGCTTATACCTCAATGCTTCTGTGCTATCGGAATGAAATCGTTTTCACCGATTGCGGTATGCGAAGCTATTGGGACGAGCAACATTCTTTAATGGTCGATCGCGATATCAACGCTTCGATTAATTTGAAGAAATTGGGGTTGGACATTTTCCCCAAAATAAAACGCCGTAGCGGGAATCTTTCTGTAGTAGGAACTATGGACGACAGTACCGCGAAGGAAATCTTGCATACCCTTCATCGGGCTGCTAAGAAGCCCACATCATACCTGTACTCAGGTTGATGTGGGAGTATGTCACTTAAATCAACTGGTGCGCGGTGCGCACGCTACAAACTGGTGCGCGGTGCGCACGCTACAAACTGGTGCGCGGTGCGCACGCTACAAACTGGTGCGCGGTGCGCACGCTACAAACTACAAACTGGTGCGCGGTGCACACCCTACAAACTACTACAAACTACAAACTGGTGCGCGGTGCACACCCTACAATCTAAAATCTAAAATCTAAAATCTAAAATCGAATGACTGATGATTGCTGGAATCGGATCGGAGTTGGGGGCGATCGCACTTGTCCTCAATTAAAAACATTTATTCACTGCCGCAACTGTCCAGTCTATTCCGACGCGGGCCGGAGTTTGCTGGAACAGGAATTGCCGACTGGATATCTGGAAGAGTGGACTAATTTATTGCGATCGAGTCAAGGAGTAACTAACGCCGTCACGGCTGCGGGTACTATATCTGTAGGTATTTTTAGGCTTAACGGCGAATGGTTGGCTTTACCGGCGGCGCTGTTTAAGGAAGTGACGCAGATTTCTGTTATCCACACTTTGCCACACCGCAGTAATAATATACTTATCGGCTTGGTGAATATTCGCGGTGAAATCCAGTTGTGCGTTTCCCTAAAAGCACTTTTGGGATTGGAAGCAGCAGATGCTAGCCGACAAAATATTAGTCCTGTTGTTTACGAAAGGATGGTAGTTGTTGAGAGAGAAGGCAGCCGCTGGGTGTTTGGAGTGGATGAGATTTACGGCATTCACCGCATTCTCCCGGAACAAATCAGAAATGTTCCATCTACTGTTTCTAAAGTGCCAGAAACTTATACTAAAGGGATTATCAGTTGGCAGGGGCAAAGTGTTTGTTATCTCGATGATGATTTGCTGTTTTATACGTTGAATAAGAAGATTATCTAATGAATTGGGAATTGGGCATGGGGCATTGGGAATTGGGCATGGGGCATTGGGAATTGGGCATTGGGTGAATGGAATCTGGCGAATAAAAGCGGGCGAAGGTCATTCGCGCCTACACAGACGAAACCCGCCTCCGCGGGTTGAAGAACGGGCGAAGGGAATTCGCGCCTACATGAACAAAACCGGGCGAAAGTGGGTTGGAATAAATTAAGGAATAATAAAAAATGAGCAATCAAGATATGAGCAATTTCTCCATGATGGATTTATTTCGCATGGAGGCGGACACTCAAGTAGCAGTATTAAATGAGAACATTTTGGTATTAGAAAATAACCCTAATTCTCCGGCTGAACTGGAATCTTTGATGCGGGCGGCCCACTCGCTCAAGGGCGCGGCGCGGATTGTGGGACTGGATGCTGCTGTGCGAATCGCTCACGTGATGGAGGATTGCTTTGTGGCGGCGCAGGCTGGCTCGATCGCCCTAGACTCACCTGATAAGATTGATGTGATGCTGCGGGCGATCGACCTTTTGGCCCAAATCAGCCAGATTCCGGAAACCGAGATCGAAAATTGGCTCCCGGTTAATCGATCGCAAATTGAAACCTTAGAAACTGCCATCTTAGCAATTATCAATAACGAACAATTAGATTTGGGCAGCCCAGATGAAGCAGAAACAATAGAACAAGAGACCATTGTTGAAACAGAAATTCTGCCGGAATGGGAGCCGCAATTACCTGTTGATTTTACCGCAGAAATAACAGACCACGTACAATTCAATTCTGATATTCCTCATGAAATATTGCCCGATTTGCCACAGGTTGAAAGTCCAGAAACTCGGTTGCTTAAAACTGATTTATCGATGTTAGCTTTATTTGCCGGAGAAGTAGAAGCACAATCAATACTATTAAACCAAACTTTACTCTCGCTCAAAAATAACCCCAATGAATATTTAGACTTAGACTCCCTTGTTAAATCCGCTCATTTAATAAAAGGTGCTGGCAGAATAGTTCAGTTCCATGAAGTTGTTAAACTTGCGAAGGCGATAGAAGATACATTTGTGGCACTTCAGAAGCACAAATCTAGCTTAAATGCCAGTCAAATTGACACCCTGCTCGCCGGAGTAAATTTTCTGGTAAATATGCAGGAAATTCCGGTACTGAAAATCGAAGCTTGGCTGGCAGAAAAAGAGGCAGAAATAGATAATATTGTCGCAGATATAAGTAAGATTCTTGAATTATTAACAACTAAACAATCGGCAACAACTGCCGCAGTTGTTTCACAAAAATCTGCCGAAGCAACGAGTCCCCAAACAACCCCGACACCACAACCAAAACCTCAAGATAATGCTTCCCAACGCACAAAGAATAGCGGTCAAATTTCCCCCGTCGCCAATTCTACAGCAGTAGCTGTAGAGCAACGACCGACTAAAATTGTTAGCGCAAAACCTGCACCTTCAAATCTCAGGGAAAACGCTCAAAAGCCTAAAACCGCTGACCGCGTAGTACGAGTAAATGCGGAAAACTTAAACCGAATTATGGGTTTGGCAGGCGAATCTTTAGTAGAAGCAAAATGGCTGCAACCGTTTGCTGATTCATTATTAAAACTGAGAAAAAACCAAGGACAGCTTTATAATTTGTTGGAGAAATTGCAGGAATCTTTAAGCGATTCTGTTCTAGATCAGCGATCGGAAGATTATCTCGGCAGTGCTCGCAAAAAAGCTAATGATTGCCGCCATATTTTGTCCGATCGCCTCAACGAACTAGAACTGTTTGCCCGCCGTTCTGCCAACTTGTCCGATCGCTTGTACCGAGAAGTTATTGCCAGCAATATGCGACCGTTTGCTGACGGCGTTTCAGCTTTTGGGCGAATGCTGAGAGATTTGGCGAGACAGTTGGGTAAGCAAGTGAAATTTGAAGTTGTTGGCAAATCTACTCAGGTAGATCGAGATATTTTAGAAAAATTAGAAGCACCGCTAACACACATTTTGCGTAACGCTATCGACCACGGTATTGAACTCCCAGACGCACGTTTGGCTGCGGGAAAATCGGCTGAAGGTACGATCCGACTGGAAGCTGCACATCGGGGCGGGATGCTATCAATTACCGTCTCGGATGATGGAAAAGGAATAGAACCGGAAAAACTCCGCCAAAAAATTGTCACGAAAGGTATGGTAAGTGCGGAAATGGCTGCGAAATTGACTGAACCGGAATTGATGGATTTTCTGTTTTTGCCTGGTTTTTCTACTGCTAGTCAAGTGACGGAAATTTCGGGCCGCGGTGTTGGTTTGGATATTGTGCAAAGTATGGTGCAGGAGGTTGGTGGCATTCTCCGGGCGACATCTATGCCGGAAAAAGGTATGAGTTTTCATTTGCAGTTGCCGCTAACTCTGTCGGTAATTCGGACGCTGTTGGTGGAAATTTCGGGGGAACCTTATGCTTTTCCGCTGACTCGGATCGATCGCATTGTGATGGTTGAGTCTGCTGATATTGCGATCGCCGAAAACCGACAGTATTTTACTCTTGACAACCAAAACATTGGTTTGGTGACAGCTTATCAGGTGTTGGAGTTAGCTGCGCCACCTGAAAAGTTGGATTTGCTGCCGGTGATCATTGTGAGCGATCGCTCTAGCAGTTATGGTTTAGCTGTGGATAAGTTTCTGGGCGAACGCGATTTAGTTGTCAGGCCTTTAGATCCGCGTTTGGGTAAGGTAGCGGATATCAGCGCGGCTGCTTTTATGGAAGACGGTACGCCGGTGCTGATTATCGATGTTGAAGATTTGGTGCGATCGACTGATAAACTGCTGGCTGAAAGTCAGTTACAGAAAGTTAGTAAAACCGAACAAACTGCTGAATCAACAACTCGCAAGCGCGTTTTGGTAGTAGATGATTCAATTACTGTTCGAGAAGTAGAGCGCAAACTTTTAGAAAATCAAGGATATGAGGTTGAAATAGCTGTTAATGGTATGGATGGTTGGAATGCTCTGCGTACCGGGCAGTTTGATTTGGTAATTAGCGATGTTGATATGCCGCGCATGACGGGGATTGAGCTGGTTAGTCAAATTAAAAATCATTCGGCCCTAAAGTCGATTCCGGTAATTATTGTTTCTTACAAAGACCGCGAGCAAGATAGAATCAGAGGATTGGAAGTGGGAGCGGATTATTATTTAACTAAAAGCAGTTTTCACGACGATACGCTGTTAAATGCGGTGGTTGATTTAATCGGTGAGGCTTGAAAAAAAATCTCGGGTTAAGTTTTTTTAATTAAAAACTAAAAATACGACCAAAATGTGGTATGAATAGTGGTAGGCTGCGTGATAGTTCGTAATTCAATCGGTAATTCAATACGCTTGGCCCCGAGCCCGGAGATCCCCCCTAGCCCCCCTTAAGAAGGGGGGAACCGGAAGCACTCAAAGTCCCCCTTCTTAAGGGGGATTTAGGGGGATCTCCGGGCCCGAA